>JBCCRG010000141.1:0-8465 GCA_039208155.1 Bacteroidota bacterium
CAGCTGGGGCACTCCTGCACGACCGGCAGGGAGCGGACTTTGTACTGAGCACGGCGCTTACGGGTGCGCGCTTTGGAGTGGCGTCGTTTGGGGTTGGCCATGAGATCGGGGGGCTAGGCTAGGCAGAGGTTGTGGAGCGCAGGCTCGGCGCTCAGGGCGTGTCCGGCCCTTCGGTGTCGTCGGAAGAGAGCGCCAGAAGCGCTTCCCAGCGGGCGTCGATGGGCGTGCCCTCGGGCGTGGTAAGCGCTCCGAAGCTAGTCGGCAGGTCCTGGTCGCGCGCCTCGGGAGCGACGCGGCGCATGGGAAGAGCGAGCAACAGGGTCTCGCGCACCGCGTCGGCGATATCAACCGGAGCGAGATCGTCTGGGAGGATCCGCACGTCGTCGTCCTCGCTGTCGTCGTCCGGCAACAAGGGGGAGTCGGTAGGGACGTAGAGCAGCGTGTGCGTGCCCTCAACGGGCTCGTCGAACGGAGCGAGGGTGCGGTCGCAGACGAGATGCGCGGTGGCCGTCACGTGGAATCGTAGGTACAGCCTCCGGCTGCGCGGATCGAGGTCGCGGTAGTCAAGCTGCACGTCGAGTGCGATGGCGCTGAAGGCCGTCGGGTCGAGGTCGAGTGCCTCGGCCTCAGGACGCAGATCGAGCGTCTGGGTGCCTGCACTCAGCGCGGCGGTGTCGATCAGGAGCATGCGTCAGTCGGGAAAGTACAGGCTGGACACGCAGGTGGGAGCGAATGCGGCGAGATACGACGCGCGTACTCGGCTAGGCTTACAAAGCGTAATTCCAGCGCAGACGCGGAAAATACGGAGACGCCTGAGAGCAGCCAAGTGCTCCGCGAATTCTCCGCACAGGCCCGTTGGGACTCTGGAAGAGCGATGACTTACGATCAACGCTGGACGGGGAGCCCGGTTGCCCACAGCCTGTGCACAATCTGTGGATACCTCTCCTCTTCTGCAGGCAAGCGATTCAAGTTTCACCGACCGGACTTCGGGGCGCCTCGACAACACACAGATGTTAGCATTCAAGCGTATGATAATATTGATTTTGAGTACCAAACTAATCCTGTTGACAAAATGTGGACGAGGAGTGCTTCGCGCACAAAATTCTGAGGAGGCCCACCCCTGAGGCACTGTGCCGCGTGTGTGGTATTGTGGATAACGCTACTTGCTCATCGTCCTTCTGTTGCGGGTCTCCGTGCTGACCGATAACTTGGACCCTTACCACCCACCCGCCCTTTTCGTTGGCGCATCGCCACTGCGCCTTGCGGGGACGCTCCCCGCTCCTGAGTACCGCCACCCCTCGATGCATCCCGACGCGCCGCACGACATTTGGGACCGCTGCCTGGACATTATCCGGGACAACATCAACCGTCAGAGCTACCGCACTTGGTTCGCCCCGCTCAAAGCAGTCAGCCTCGTTGAAGAGGATGGCCTGCGCAAGCTCACCGTACAGCTTCCGAGCCGATTCTACTACGAGTGGATCGAGGAGCACTACTTCGCTCTGCTACGGAAGACCGTTACTAAAATCCTTGGACCTAACGGACGCCTTTACTACGACATCCTGATCGAGGCTCCGCAGGCCCCCGGCACTGCGACGCCTCGTGGCACTGGCGAGCCAGGCCCGCATGCCGCGACGCCACGGACGGGTACCTCGATGCAGTTGCCCGCACGACCGGCCTCCCCTCAGCAGCAGGCTGTACCAGGTCAGCCTCTCCCCCCGGGAGCCGTGCCGACCACCCGCCGGGACGAGCCGACGCCGCCCTACCACCTGCCGCCGCCCGCGAGCCCGTTCGTCATCCCAGGTATCCGCAAGCCGCAGGTGGACCCTAACCTTAATCCCGGCTACACCTTCGAGCGCTTCATCGAGGGCGACTGCAACCGTCTCGCGCGCAGCGCCTCCTGGGCCATCGCGCAGCAGCCGGGTGGGACCTCGTTCAACCCGTTCCTTATCTATGGCGGCGTTGGGCTCGGTAAGACGCACCTCATCCAGGCCATCGGTAACTACGCCAAGGCGCACGGCCACGCCGACACGGTGCTCTACGTCTCCAGCGAGCGCTTCACGAACCAGTTCGTCCAGGCGATCCAGACCAACACGGCGAACGACTTCTCCAACTTCTACCGCCAGATCGATCTGCTGATCGTGGACGACGTGCAGTTCTTCGGCGGCAAGGAGAAGACGCAGGAGGAGTTCTTCCACATCTTCAACGCGCTCCACCAGGCGGGCAAGCAGATCGTGCTCTCGTCAGACCGCGCGCCGAAGGACATCGTGGGAATCGAGGAGCGGCTACTCTCGCGCTTCTCGTGGGGCCTCGCCGCTGACGTGCAGCTGCCCGAGCTCGAGACGCGCACGGCGATCCTCCGCCGCAAGGCCGAGGACGACGGCATCCGCGTCGCCGACGAGGTAATCGACTACGTGGCGACGAACGTGAAGAGCAACATCCGGGAACTCGAGGGCTCACTGATCCGGCTCCTCGCCCACGCCGCGCTGCACGACCGCGAGATCGACCTGCCGCTCGCGCGCGAGGTGCTGAAGGACCTCATCAAAGACATCCGGGTCACCCTCAACGTCGAGGAGATTCAGCGCATCACGTGCGAGTTCTTCGAGATCCCGGAGGACCTCGTCCGCGCCCGGACGCGCAAGCGCGAGGTCGTGCAGGCGCGCCAGGTGGCGATGTACTTCGCGAAGCAGTTCACGAAGCAGTCGCTCAAGTCGATTGGCCTCCAGTTCGGCGGGCGCGACCACTCGACCGTGATCCACGCGCTCAACAGCGTCGAGAACCAGATCGAGACGGACCCGCGCTTCCGCGAGACCATTGAGGAATTGCGCGGCAAGTTGGAGTTGCATACGCGGTAAGTATTGCCGTAGCGCTGTGTTGCCGTGATCCCGTGTGAAGAACCACGGCAACACGGCCTCACTGTCCCACAGCAAAACGCTCTCGTTGGCACCTTCGTCGGGCTGCGCCGTATACTCACGTCCTAACTTATCCACAGCCGCATTTCTGCCCCCAACCGTCATGAAATTCTCGGTTTCGAGTGGGGACCTCCAGCGCGCGCTGAGCAGCGTGAGCGGAGCCGTCCCGACCAAGAGCACCCTGCCCATCCTCGAATGCGCGCTGTTTGAGCGCGACGGCGACGTTCTCCGCATCTCCGCAACCGATCTCGAAATCTCGATCGTGCAGCGCCTCAGCGTGGCGTTCGAGTCCAACGGTACCGACGGGGGCGGACGGATCGCGGTCCCCGCCAAGCGGCTTCTCGACACGCTCCGCGCGCTGCCTGACCTCCCCGTGACGTTCCACGCGGACGGCGACTTCAACGTGGAGCTTACCACCGACCAGGGACGCTACAAAATGGTGGGCTACGACGGGGCGGACTACCCCGCGCTGCCGCAGCTTGACGCTGAGCAGGCCATCGAGGCCCCAGCCGCCGTCGTGAAGCGCGCCATCGACAAGACGGGCTTCGCTGTCAGCAAGGACGCGCTGCGCCCGGCGATGATGGGCGTGTACTTCCAGGTACACCCGGAGAATACCCGCGTGGTGGCCACCGACGGGCACCGGCTCGTCCGGCTCACGCTCGACACGCTCACGAGCGACACAGCGGCTGACTTCGTGGTACCGGAGAAAGCGCTCAGCCTCGCAGGCAAGGCGGCGGGCGACGGCACCTGCACGATCCGCGCGGGCGGCGGCTTCGTCAGCTTCGACTTTGGCGACACGAAGGTGATCGGCCGCATGATCGACGAGCCTTACCCCAACTACGAGGCCGTCATCCCCGTCGACAACGACCGCACGCTCACCGTCAGCCGCGCTGCGATGGTGCAGGCCGTCAAGCGCGTCGCGCTCTACTCGTCGTCGATGACGCACCAGATCCGGCTCTCGCTCAAAGCCAACGAGATGACCATCTCAGCCGAGGACATCGAGCGCGCCTCCGAGGCGAAGGAGCGGGTGCTCTGCGAGTACGACGGCGACCCGATGGAGATCGGCTTCAACTCGCTCTACCTCGGCGAGGTGCTCTCGAATCTCGACGGCGAGGACGTGCAGTTCGCCTTCTCATCGCCCAACCGCGCGGGCGTCGTCACGCCGGTGGAGCAGGGCGAGGGCGAGGACATGCTCATGCTCATCATGCCGGTGATGCTCAACACGTACGCCTGAGCATCCACGCCGCATCGAACGCTTAAGGGCCGCTTCTCACGCGAGAGGCGGCCCTTCTTCTTGCGCATGGATACGGCTAGCCGAGCCGCAGGCTCGACACCCCGAACGAGGTACCGACCGACACCGCGGCGTCGATGATGGGATCGTCGGGCTGCACGTTCTTCACTTTGTTGGCGACCTCGCTGAGCCCGATGCTCGACATCGCGCCGCCGTTGAGCGTGGCCATACGCCCGAACTGGCCGTCGATGGCGAGGCGGGCGGCGTGCTCGCCGAAGCGGGTCGCCAGCACGCGGTCAAACGGCGTGGGCGTGCCACCGCGCTGGACGTGGCCGAGGATCGTTGTGCGGATCTCGCTCTCGACGTGGTGCTCCAGCACCTGCGCGAGCGCCCGGCACGCGCCGCCGAGCCGGATTGGGTCCGGCGAGTCCTCGACGATGTCGGAAACGGTGTAGCTGCCGCCCTTCGGCTTCGCGCCCTCCGCCATGCAGATGATGGTGAAGCGCTGACCGCCGCGCTCGCGCTCGCGGCACACCCGCGCGACCTCCGCGATGTCGTACTCCAGCTCGGGGATCAGGATCACGTCGGCCCCGGCGGCGACGCCTGCGTGGAGCGCGATCCAGCCCGCGTAGCGCCCCATCGTCTCCAGGATCATCACGCGGTGGTGGCTCTGCGCGGTCGTGTGGAGCCGGTCCATCGCCTCGGTCGCGATCATCACGGCCGTGTCGAAGCCGAATGTCTGATCGGTGCCGATGAGGTCGTTGTCGATGGTCTTCGGCACGCCCACGATGGGCAGGCCCTTCTCGTGGAGCCGGTGGCAGATCGACATCGTCCCGTCCCCGCCGATCGCCACGACGCCGTCGAGCTTCAGGTCGCGCGCGTAGGCCACGACCTCGTCCGACACGTCGCGGTCGTCCTCCTTGTAGAAGCGGAAGGGGTTCGCCTTGTTGGAGGTGCCGAGGACCGTGCCGCCGAGCGTGAGGATGCCGCTCGCGTCGCGGTACTGGAGCGGGCGGGCGCGCTGCTCGATGAGGCCGAGGAAGCCATCCTCAAAGCCGATCACGGTGGCGTCGGCGCGGAACAGGAGAGTCTTGGTGACGGCACGGATGACGGCGTTGAGGCCGGGGCAGTCGCCGCCACCGGTGAGGAGGCCGATGCGCATAAGTGGGGGCTGGACGTATGCAGGTGGGAACGTATGAACGTGGAAAGCTACGCGCCCTGCAGCGGGTGTGTCGCGCTGTGTGGGGTAGCTTCCTGCTTGCTTCCTCGCCGTCTCGCTTCCCCCGTTGCCATGCGCGTACTTCGACCGGTCTTCCTCCTGGCTCTGGCCCTCGGGCTCAGCGGCTGCTTCCAACTCCACACGCTGCTGAAGGTCTTCCCCGACGGCAGCGGGCAGCTCGTCACCTCGGTCCAGATGACAGCCGAGACGTACGAGCGCTTCAAGGCGTTCGCGGAGTTGAGCCCCAGCTCGAAGGAAGCCTTCTCGCTCATCGACGAGGAGGAGCTGCGTGCGGCGGCGAAGACCTACGGCCCAGGCGTGGCGTTCGAGGGCGTCAAGCCGCTCGACGAGAACGGCGCACGCGGCTACGTCGCCACCTACCGCGTCGCGGACGTGACCACGCTCGCGCTGTCGCTGACCCCCTCGCTCCCGATGGGCGACGCGAAGCCAGACGACGAACCTGTCGTCACCTTCGGCATGCGGCCTGCCTCTGCCGATGCACCTGCTGTGCTCACGATGGAGATTCCTCCGCTGATCTCCATGAGCCAGGGCCAGATGGCCAGCATCGGCCGTGATCAGGGGAAGGGCATAGACGGATTTCAGCAGGCCCGCGAGGCCCTGCGAGGCATGGAAGTCTCCCTGCGCGTCGAGCCGCAGGGTGCTATCGAGGAGACGACAGCCTCGTTCGAGGAGGCAGGGACGATCACGCTCATGCGCCTCGACCTCGACGCGATGCTCGCCGACCCGGCGCTTCTGGAGCGCCTGCAACAGCGCGAGCCGCCTGCGTCCGCCGAGGAGACGGCCGAACAACTCGCCGAGATTCCAGGACTGGACGCAGAGGCACAGCCGACGGTGACCGTGATGTTCGAGTAAGAAGCTGTTTGGCAAGAGTACTGATGGGCTGCAAGCGGCTGCGACGGACCGCCCTCAGCGTTGCGTTGCATCGCCGATGCGGACCCGGCCGAGGTCCGGCCGGCATCGCCTGCTTCGCGCACCTGGATGGCGGTCGTCTCGCTGGCTCTCGCCCTGACCCTCCCCTACCAAACAGCTTCTAAACGGGGGCACCGGATGGCTGGCGAGCGAAAACGTGGCGGGACGGTAGCTTGCGCTCGCCGTCCCCGCAAACGCTCACCCCACCTCGATGCGCCTCGCCGTTCTCGTTGCACTTGCCACGCTCTGCGCCACGCTGCCCGCCGCAGCCCAGTCGCCTGCGCCCTCCTCTCCGTCGTCGCCTGCGTGGCCGGACTCGCTCGCAGGAGGCCCCGTGGCCCCGGCCGAGGTGCCGTTCCTCCGCGAAGTCGCCGCGGCCGTCCAGGCCGACCGCATCGAGGCGGACATCCGCACGCTGGCGGGCTTCGGGACGCGCCACACGCTCTCCGACACGGTCAGCGCCACACGGGGCATCGGTGCAGCGCGGCGGTGGCTGCGCGCCGAGTTCGAGGCCATCAGCGCGGCGTGCGGCGGCTGCCTGGAGATCGTCGAGCAGCGCAGCATCGTCGCCGGGGAGCCTCGCATCCCGGACTCGACGGTGGTGGTGAACGTGCTCGCCATCCAGCGCGGGACGGCCGACCCCGACCGCTACGTCGTCATGGCGGGCGACATCGACAGCCGGGCGTCCGACGTGATGGACTTCACCTCGGACGCGCCCGGGGCCAACGACAACGCCTCGGGCCTGGCGGGCGCGCTAGAGGCGGCGCGCGTCCTCTCGAAACACACGTTCCCGGCGAGCATCGTCTACGCGGGCCTCTCGGGCGAGGAGCAAGGGCTCTTCGGCGGGCAGCACATGGCGGCCGTCGCGCGCGAGGAAGGCTGGCGCATCGAAGCCGTGCTCAACAACGACATGATCGGCAACACGTGCGGCATCGACGGGGTGTGCGACAATACCTCGGCGCGGGTCTTCTCGGAGGGCACGCGTGCCGTCGAGACGGACGTGGAGGCGCGCTACCGCCGCTTCACCGGCGGCGAGGTGGACAGCCCAGCGCGCAACCTCGGGCGCTACGTGGACCGCATGGCCGACGCCTACCTCCGCAACCTCGACATCATGATGGTCTACCGCCTCGACCGCTTCCGGCGGGGCGGCCACCACAGCCCGTTCTCGGAGGCAGGCTACCCAGCCGTGCGCATCATGGAGACGCACGAGCACTACGACCGCCAGCACCAGGACCTCCGTACCGAGACGCAGCCCGACGGCTCCGAGCGCCACTACGGCGACACGGTCGAGTTCGTGGACTTCGACTACGCCGCCAAGCTGACCGCACTCAACGCGGTGACGCTGGCCGGGCTCGCCCTCGCGCCTGCCCCGCCGCGCGGCGTCCGGGTGACCGGGGCCGTCCAGCCCTCGACGACGCTCTCGTGGCTGCGTCCCGCTCCCGCCGAGAACCCGCAACTCGCAGGCTACGTGGTCGCGTGGCGGCTCACGACGGCCCCGCAGTGGACCCACCGCGTCTTCGTACCCGACCCGGGCCCGGCGGTGACCGAGGAGCGCCTCACCTACACGCTGGAGAACGTCGTGATCGACAACTACCTCTTCGGCGTCGCAAGCGTAGCGAAGGACGGGGCCGAGAGCCCGGTCGTCTTCCCTGGCCCGGCGGGCGCGTTCGAGCCGCCCCCCGCCCCCGAGGACCGATAGCTGACAGCCGCGAGCCGACAGGCCAGTTCCTCACGTCACGTCGCGGAGGCGCAGCGTGGGGTCGGCGTTGGTCATCGCGAGGAACAGCTCAGCGGTGGCGAGCGCGTCGGCGAGCGCGTCGTGGGCGGGGTACGGCGGGAGGCCGTGCGCGTCGCGGAGGGAGGCTAGGCGGAAGGCATCCGGCCCCGCCGTGCCGTGGTGCTCGTGGGCGCGCGCCTGGTGACGCCGCCGGGCGATCGCTAGCGTGTCGACGGTCGGCACGAGGAGCGGGACGCCGTAGACGGCGCGGCAGGCGCGGTCGAGGCAGGCGTAGTCGAAGACGGCGTGGTGGGCCAGCAGGGCGCGGCCGGCCAGCCGTTCGAGGACGTGCGCCAGCGCCTCGGCGAGCGGGACCCCGTCCTCCACGTCGCTGTCGAGGAGACCGTGGACGGTCGCGCTCTGGGCCACCGAGCGGTCGGCCTGGACGAGGAGGTGGGC
>JBCCRG010000142.1:0-8400 GCA_039208155.1 Bacteroidota bacterium
CCCTACTTCGTGCCTGACGGCGGCGTGCTGACGGCGCTCCAGGTGGCCGCGCTGCGCGGCGTGGACGTGCGGGTGCTCATCCCGCGCAAGGCCGACCACCTGCCGTTCAAGTTCGTCCACTACGCCTACCTCCACCAGACCGAGCCCGCCGGGGTGCAGATCTACCGCTACGACGAGGGCTTCATGCACCAGAAGGTCTGCCTTGTGGACGACGACTTCGCGGCGGTCGGCACGGCGAACCTCGACAACCGCTCGTTCCGGCTCAACTTCGAGCTGACGATGCTCTACGCCGACCGTGCCTTCGCGGGCGACGTGGCCGCGATGCTGGCGCGCGACTTCGCCCGGAGCACACCGCTCACGCTCGCGGACTACCAGGCTAAGTCGTTTCCCTTCCGGCTCGCCGTGCGCGCCACGCAGCTCATCGCGCCCGTGCTGTAGCCGGGGCGCCCGTGCTGGAGCCAGGCCGTCCGTGTTTGTCTGACGCCCAGGCACGCGCACGTTTACACGAAAGCGGTTCGCTCTCTTAGGTCTAGCTCGTCGGTCTGGGGCGAGCTTTCGTTCGTTGTGACAGCTATCACGGGTGACAGCCCGCGTCTGGCACAGCGCACTGCGCCGTCCCCATGCACGAGGTGGCGGCCCCTCCAGACCTTTCTGACTCTTCTTATCCCCCCATGCCTCAACCGATACGCCTCTCTCACCTGGTTCTCCTGCTCGGCGCGCTGCTCCTCGGCGGACCCGTCCTCGCCCAGACCACCTTCATCGTCGACACGCCCGGCGACACGTCGGACCCGAACGACGGCCTCACCACGCTCCGCGAGGCTATCGAGGCGGCCAACGCCGATGCCACGGCTGACATCATCCTGATGGACCCGACGCTGCTCAACGCGACCGTCGTGCTCAGCCAGGGCACGCTCACGGTCACGGAGGACGTCACCATCGGCATCCCGGCAGCGGGCGGCATCTCGTTCGCCATCGATGCGGCGCGGGCCAGCCGGGCCATCACGGTCGAGAACGGGACGTTCACCGTCTTCGACGTCACGTTCGTGGGCGGCCAGGACGAGAACGGCGGCGCGCTCTTCGTCGCCGAGGGCGCGACGGTCAACGCCGAGCGCTGCGCGTTCACCGGCAACGTCGCCACGGGTGACGAGGCAGGCGAAGGCGGCGGTGCCCTCTTCACGGCCGGGACCGTCACGCTCACCGGGACCAACTTCACTGGCAACGTCGCCACGACCGGCGCAGGCAACGGCGGCGCGCTCTTCATCGCCCCGACGGGCTCGCTGACGATGACCGGTGGCGCGCTCGTGGGCAACATTGCCAACCGCGCAGGCGGGGCCGTCGAGAACGACAACGGCACGGCCGTCTTCACCGGCGTGCTCTTCGAGGCCAACACCGCGGGTCCCGACGCCGACACCGCCGTGCCCGGCAACGGCGGCGCGATCCACGTCTCAGGGACAGGCACGACGACCATCACGGGCGGCAGCGCCTTCAACAACCGCGCGTGGTCGGAAGGCGGAGCCTTCTGGAACGCCGGTGGCGTGATGACCATCGACGGCACGCAGATCGGCAACCCCGGCATCGGCAACACGGCGGGCGGTGGCGCGGCGACGAACGGCGGCGGTGGCCTCTTCAACATCGGCGGTACGCTCAACGTCGCGAACGCCTTCATCGTCGGCAACGCAGCCACGGGCGCGTCCGGCTCCGGCGGCGGCATCCTCGCCGACGGCGGTACGCTCAACGTCGCCAATACCGAGATCCGCGCCAACACATCCATGCGTGCGGGCGGCGGCATCGAGACGACCAACGGGGCGGGGATGACGCTCCAGAACGTGAACTTCTTCGCCAACAGCACCGGGGCCGCGCCCGGCAACGGCGGCGCCGTTCACGTCACCGGCAGCGGCGACTCCGACATCACCGGCGGCATCGCGACCGGCAACACGGCCGCCTCCGAGGGCGGTGCGTTCTGGAATGGCACAGGTACCATGACCATCGACGGCACCCAGATCGGCGGGGCCGCTGATGGCGAAGCCAACGTCGCGAGCGGCGATGCAGCCGACACCGGCGGCGGCGGCGTGTTCAACGCAGGCGGTACGCTCAACCTGCGTCAGGTAAACGTCCTCGCCAACGTCGCTGACGGCGCGGCGGGCTCGGGCGGTGGGCTGCTCTCCGACGGCGGCAGCGTCACCATCCAGGGCGGCGTCTTCGACGGCAACACGTCCGTCCGCGCAGGCGGCGGCATCGAGACGACGAACAGCGCCATGCTGTCGGTCACGGACGTCACCTTCCTCAGCAACACCACCGGCGGCGCACCTGGCAACGGCGGCGCGATCCACGTCACCGGCCCCGGTATGACGACCATCGTCGGCGGTATGGCCATGGCCAACACGGCGGCGTCTGAAGGCGGCGCGTTCTGGAACGGCACGGGGACGATGACCATCGACGGCACCGAGATCGGTGGCGGCGCCCAGCCCGCAGGCAACGTCGCGAGCGGTGCGGAGGCCAACAACGGCGGCGGCGGCCTCTTCAACGCAGGCGGTACGCTCATCGTCAGGAACGCCTTCATCGGCAACAACCGCGCGGACGGTGCGGCAGGCTCCGGCGGCGGCATCCTCAACGACGGCGGCACGCTTCAAGTCGACAGCACGGTCGTGCGTTCGAACACCGCGAACCGCGCGGGCGGCGGCATCGAGTCGACGGGCGTGAACGTCCCTGTGACGGATGTGATGACGTACGTCTCGCTCGTCCAGAACACCGTAGGCACCGCCCCGGGCAACGGCGGCGGCTACCATATCACCGGCCCTGGGATGGTCACGTTTGACCGCTCCCTCGCGGCGAACAACCAGGCAGGCGGCCAAGGCGGCGGTCTCTGGAACTCCGGCGCAGGCACGATGATGATTGTGAACGCCACCATCTCCGGCAACAGCGCGCCCGTCGGCGGCGGCCTCTACCAGCAGCCCGGCGACACCGGCACGTTCACCGTGCAGTACGCCACCGTCGCAGGCAACACGGCGACCGGCGATGGCGGCGGTTTCTTCACCGACGGCTCCATCGTCCCGACGCTCGACAACGTGCTCCTCGCGCTCAACAGTGCAGGCGGCCTGGGCGACGACTGCGCAGGCACGTTCGACTCGGCCGGGCACAACCTCATCCAGACGACCGACGACTGCACGTTCACGGGCGACACGGCTACGAACGTCACGGGCGTCGCGCCGATGGTTGGGCCGCTCGCCGACAACGGCGGTCCGACGCTGACGCACGCGCTCATGGACGGCAGCCCCGCCATCGACGCGGGCTTCTGCGCCACGAACGACATCCTCGACCAGCGTGGCTTCCTCCGCATGGACCCGTGCGACATCGGCGCGTTCGACGCAGGCGCGGCCCCTGTTGCCAACGAGGAAGAGGTAGCGCTGCCCACGGAGGTCGGCGTGAGCGCCGCCTACCCGAACCCGTTCGCTGACGCCGCCACGCTGACGGTGGTGGTGGACGCCGCCGAGCGTATCCGCGCCGATGTCTACGACACGCTGGGTCGCCGTGTGCAGCAGGTGTTCGTCGGCATCGCGCAGCCGGGCCAGCCGCTCGCGCTCCGTGTGGACGGTACGCGTCTCTCGACGGGCACCTACTTCGTGCGCGTCCAGGGCGAGACGTTCGCCGACACGAAGACGGTCACGCTCGTGCGCTAGCGGGCACGCATCGTTTGTTCTGATGGGAAGGCACCCTCGCACGTCGGGGGTGCCTTCTCTGTGTAAACCAGGTGCTACACGCGGCCTCCTTGCGAAGAGCCCGCAGAATGCGGCACAGCGCTTGACGTACCCGGACCTGACGCGACTAGCTTCGCTCTGCTCGGCGCTGCTGCCCCCCACGGCACCGTTTCACTGCCTCTCTGCTCCACTGCCGCACCCGTATGACCTGGTGGCAAGCCGCAATCCTGGGCCTCGTCCAGGGCCTCGCGGAGTTTCTCCCGATCTCCTCCTCCGGCCACCTCGTCCTCGGCGAGTACGTGCTCGGCCTCTCCGGCGACGCCGCCAACGACATCACCTTCGAGGTGTTCGTCCACTTCGGCACGACGCTCTCCATCGTGACGGTCTACTGGCGGCGCATCCTCCGGCTCATCCGCGGCGGGCTGAAGGCGCTCACGCAGCCCGCCACGTGGGGCAAAGCGCTCCGCGCTGGGCGCATCGAGTCCACCGGAAGCGGAGACCCGTCGCCGGTGGTGTCGCTGCGGCTGATCGCGTTCATCCTCATCTCGATGGTACCCACGGGGCTCGTCTACGTCCTCTTCCGGGAGCAGCTCCAGGCCGCGTTCAGCGACCCGCGCCTCGTCTGCGGGATGCTGCTCGTGACGGGCACGCTGCTGTTGCTGACGCTGCTGCGCAAGAACCCGCAAGGCCAACTGAGCCCCGTCAAGGCGTTCCTCGTGGGCATCGCGCAGTCGATGGCGCTCATCCCTGGCATCTCGCGCTCGGGCTCGACGATCTGTACGGCGATCTACCTCAACGTGGACCGCCGCGAGGCCGCCGACTTCTCGTTCCTGATGCTCCTCCCCGTCATCATCGGCGCGACGCTGCTGAAGACGCTCGAACTGCTGGACGCGGACGTGGCCGTGGACTGGACGCCGCTGCTCATCGGCACCGTCGTCGCCTACGTCTCGGGCGTGTGGGCGATCAAGGTCGTCATCGACTTCGTGAAGCGCGGCAAGCTGCAGTACTTCGCCTACTACTGCTACGCCGTTGGCTCCTTCGGGCTCATCTGGCTGACGTTCGTCGCGTAGCGGCTCTAGGTTGAAGGGGGAGGGGGCGCGTGCGGGTCTTCTCCCTTCTCCGCATCTTCTCGGAGGTGGCTCCGTAGGGCGACGCCATGCGTGGCCGGTCGTCGCGGGTCGCGTGCCCCTGCTCTGTGAGCCGATGCCCCGCCCCTACCCGATGCTTCGTAGCTACTTCCGCCTCGCCTACCGGACCCTCCTCAAGAACAAAGTCGCCTCCGCGATCAACCTCGTCGGGTTGTCCATCGCCATCGGGACGGCGATTACGGTGTTCCTGTTCATCCACCAGTGGATGACGGTCAACCACGTCCACGAGAACAGCGACCGGACGGTCCTCGTCCACAACATCGTGGAGCGCGATGGTGAGCGGCAGCTCTGGGGCGACTCGCCGATGCCCCTCGGCCCGGCGCTGGAGGCCGACCTGCCGCAGGTCGAGCGGGCCGTGCGCATCGAGCAGCGGGGCGCAACGTTCCGCTACACCACCGAGTCGGGTGTCGAGAAGGAGCACCGCGAGTGGGTCATGCTCGCCGAGCCGAGCTTCTTCGAGATCTTCGACTACCCCGTCCTCGACGGCGAGGCCGACTTCCTCACCGAGCCGGGCGCGGTCGCGCTCTCGCCGCGCATGGTGGAGAAGTACTTCGGCGAGGACATCGAGCCGCTCGGCCAGAGCTTTACCGTGGAGTTCGGCGGGCAGGAGCCGATGGCCTTCACCGTGCGCGCCATCGTCGATCCGCTCGACGAGGAGACGAGCTTCGGCTTCCGCGCCCTCTTCCCCTACGAAACGCTCCGGCTCCTCGGCAACACCGACCGCGACGGCCTGGACGACTGGGCCTCGTACACCGACGCGACGTTCCTCCTCCTGCGCGATATGGACGACCTCCCGGACGTCGCCGCGGCGCTGGGGCCGTACGTCGCGCTCCAGAACGCGGCGAGCCACGACTGGGCCGTGGCCTCGCTGCCGCTCACGCCGCTCGAAGTGATGGCGCACCGCTCGGACGAGATCCGGGGCGACCTCGGCGGGGGCCCGCCCACCGAAGCGGTGATCGTGATGGGCTTCATCGGCGTGTCGCTGCTGCTGCTGGCGTGCTTCAACTACGTCAACGTGACGCTCGCGACAGCCGTGAGGCGGCTCAAAGAGATCGGCGTCCGCAAGACGCTGGGCGGGCAGCGCTGGCAGCTCATCGCCCAGTTCCTCGCCGAGAACGTGCTGCTGTGCCTACTCGCGCTCGGCCTGGGCATCTTCGTCGCGCACTTCGTGACGACGCCCGGCTTCAACGACATCTCCAACCTCGGCATCGAGGCGGACTACCTCGGCAGCGGTGCGCTCTGGCTGTTCCTCGGCGCGATGCTCCTGGTCACGGCGTTCGTCGCGGGAGCCTACCCGGCCTTCTACATCTCAGGGCTCCGTCCCGCTTCGATCCTGCGCGGCACCCAGACCGTGTCGCGCCATCGGTGGGTGCAGAGCAGCCTCCTCACGCTCCAGTTCGCGCTCGCCTTCTACACGATGATCACGTGCGTGGTGTTTGTGCAGAACGCGACGTACCAGGAGCAACTCGACTGGGGCTACGACGAGGCGCAAACGCTGGTGGTCCCCTTCGACAACCCCAGTCAATTTGCGGCGGTCGAGGCTGAGGTGGCGCAGCACCCGGACGTGGTGCAGTACGCAGGCACGCGCCACTCGGTCGGCCGCTCCCAGGGCTACGCCGTGCTCGACGTGGACGGCACGCAGATGGAAGCCGTGCGCCTGGAGGTTGGCCCCGACTACCCGGCCACGCTCGACCTGCGCCTGCGCGATGGACGGCTCTTCGACGCCGAACGGGACGCTTTCGTGGAGGACGTGGCTGCACGGGGCGTGGACGATCAGGGCGAGGGGAGCAGCGGCGTGACGGCGGCCGCGCTCGTCAACGCGACGTTCGTGGCGCAGCGCGGGTGGGAGCGCCCGCTCGGGCAGACGTTCGACGTGCGGCGCGACAGCGTCATCACGGGCTCGTACGTCGTCGCGGGCGTGGTAGAGGACTTCCACTACGACGACTTCTTCGACCCGATCAGCCCGATGTTCGTGACGGTCGTTGACGAGGCCGACTACCGTGCCATGGCCCTCCGCGTCCGCGAAGGCCGCGCCACGGCCACGTTCGCCGACCTCGAAGCCGCCTGGCAGCGCCTCTATCCCGACGTCGAGTTCGGGGGCTACTTCCAGGACGCCGTCTTCGACGAGGCCCACGCAGAGAACGCGGGCATCAACCGCATCTTCGTGTTCACCGCCGCGATGGCGCTGCTGCTTGCCTCGATGGGCCTCTTCGGCATCGCGGCGCAGAACGTGGCGCGGCGTATGCGCGAGATCGGCATCCGCAAGGTGCTCGGCGCGACCGTCGCGAACGTGACGGCGCACGTCAACCGGGGCTTCCTCGTGATGTTGCTCGTCGCGTTTGTCTTGGCGTCGCCCTTCGCCTACTTCATCCTCGGCGCGCTCCTCGACTCGATCTTCGAGTACCGCATGCCGCTCAACCCGGTGCCCTTCGCGCTCGCGTTCGGCGTAGTTGCGGTGGCTGCGGCCGCGACCCTCGCCACGCAAGTACGCCGCATTATGACGGCGAACCCGGCCGACGTGCTCCGGGCCGAGTGAGGATCATTCGCTGGGCGGTGCCCCGAACTGCCGGGATGCGTGGAACACGGTCAGGACCTCCACGCGGTCGTCGTCGGCTAGGTGCATGGTGGCAGTCCGGTAGTTCCGGTGGATCACTTCGCGGAAGGCGGCGTCGCATACTTCGGGCACAATCCGGCCCGATGCGGGAAATACCTCAAGCCGGTCCGTCGCTCTCGAGAGTAGCCGGACGAGCCGCTCGGCATAGCCCGGCGAGGTCTCAGCGAAGTACGCCCCGATGGCTTGCAGGTCGGCCAGCGCACGCGGCGTCCAGACTACGTCCGCCACGACGCAATCTGCGCCTCGATGCGCCGCTTGGCTTCCTCATGAGGGATGGTCTCGCCTCGCTGTGCCTGCGCCAGCCCTTGCTCGATCTTGCTGAGAAAGAGGAGGCGCTCCAACGCGTCGTCCACCGTTGCATCCTCCGGGAGGTCCGCAACAGCCTGCACGATCTGGCCTTTGGTGAGAGGGGTGGTCATGACACAGCTGAAAGGAGAAGGGATGCCGGTCAGCGTACGTGCCGAGGAGTACCCGGTTCGAAGCTACCGCGACCTTCGCCACGCAGGTGCGGCGCATTATGACGGCGAACCCGGCGGACGTGCTCCGGGCGGAATAGCGGGTGGGGGCTCGTCGCTCAGTCGTTCGTCTGCGGTGGCAGACCTCCCGTGAGTCCCCGCTCCGCAACGGCGCGGGTCTCCGCGTCCGGCTCGTCGGTGACGCCGAGGCGCTCGGCGGCGGTGCGCGTGGCCTCGTCGAGGTTGTCGAGGTCCACGTCGTCGAGGAGGCCGAGGCGGCGGGCTCGCTGGGCCCACTGGCGGCGCGCGAGGTGCTGCATGTCCTGCTCGGTGTCGGCCTCGTCCACGATCTCCGTGCCGAGGAGCGTCTCCACGACGTCCTCCATCGTCACGATGCCGGAGGTGCCGCCGTACTCGCCCACGACGAGCGCGATGTGGTCGCCGCCCGCGAGGAGCTTCTCGAAGAGCGCCGTCAGCGGGAGCGAGTC
>JBCCRG010000143.1:0-8398 GCA_039208155.1 Bacteroidota bacterium
GGTAGTAGAGCTTCCTTCGCCGTCTCCCCGCCTCTCCGTTTCGCCGGCTCCTTCTGCTGTGAGCCCGAGTGCCGCCGCTTCCTGACGAAATCGGTCCGCGACGGGGGGGAGGTCGCCAGCGCGCCACACGAAGCTGAGCGCAGTCGTCGCCGTGACGTGGTCGGGGACGCCGGAGAGCGGGCGCGCGACGAGGTGGCCTTGCGCCCGCGCCCCTACTGACGCAGGAGCGATGGTGACGCCCATCCCCGCCGCGACGAACGCCACGATGGTGGCCATCGGCTCGGTCTCCTCGACCACGCGCGGCGCGAAGCCGACCGAGCCGCAGAGCGCGTACAGGACGCGGACGAAGCCCTGCGCGTGGTGGCGCGGCGGCAGCACGAACGGCTCGGCCGCGAGGGCGGAGAGGGGGACGGTGTCGTAGGCAGCGAGCCGGTTTTGCGTCGGGAGCAGCGCCACGAGCGGCTCCTCGGCCAGCGATTCTACGACGAGACCATCGGTGTCCTCGAACGGCCCGCGCGAAAGCCCGAGGTCGATCTCGCGGGCGCGGAGAGCGTCGAGTACCTCGTCGGGAAAACGTTCGACGAGGTGGACGGATGCCTTGGGGGCGCCCTCGCGGAATGCCCGTAGGATCGTTGGGAGGAGCTGGACGGCGGCGGAGCTGACGAAGCCGAGGCGGAGCGTGCCCGTGCGCCCATCGGCAGCGTCGCGGGCGGATTCGCGGGCGCGGTCGACCCAGCGCAGCACTTCGCGTGCGTCGCGGAGGAAGGCGTGGCCGCTGGCCGTCAGCGTGGCGCGCCGGGTGGAGCGGTCGAGGAGTTGCGTGCCGAGGTCGGCTTCGAGGTGCTGGATCTGCCGCGAGAGCGCCGACTGCGAAAGGTGGACACGCTCCGCCGCCCGTCCGAAGTGCTGTTCCTCTGCCACAGCGACGAAACAGGCGATCTGGCGAAGCTCCATAGCGCAGGGCGGTGCGAACGTGTGGACGACGACGAGCACGTTCACACCTACCTACGCCCACACCCAAAGTCGGCCTCGATGGTGGAGTCGGTTCCCGACGGTGCTTCCAGATATGGTGTGATGCATCTCGTGCATCGTGGCGTGCAACATATGCATCGAGGTAAACAGAAGCGCAATGGGTCCGTAGCGCTGTCCTCACACCTCTCTTCCTCCACCTGCCATTCCGATGCGCATCTCCCTCGCCTCTTCCGTATTCATGGCCGTGAGCCTCGTGGTGCTTGCGTGTCTGCTCGCCTCGATGGCCTTTGCTCAGCCCGCTCCCGCCTCGCTCACCATCGCCGAGGAAACGGTGACCTGGGACGACAGCGTGAGCGTGACGTTCGAGCGAGGCGCACTGACGGTCCCCGTGAACCGCGCGCGTGGCTCCGAGGCCACGATCACCGTCGAAGTCGCTCGCTTCCGCCGGGATGCCAAGGCCTCGCCTGACACGCCGCCGATCTTCGTGCTGCGCGGCGGCCCCGGCTACCCCGGCATCGACGACGAACTCGATCGGTCGAACTACTACCGGGGCTACATCCGGCCATTCCTCGCCGTGGCTGATGTGGTCTTTGTCGGGCAGCGCGGCTTCGGCTCGTCCACCGACACGCCGTGCGACGACCGCGAGGCGCTCTCGCTGGACGACGCGTTCGACGACGCCGTGCGTGAACGGGCCAACCGGGCGGCGATGGACCGGTGCCGTGCGAAGTGGGAGGCCGAGGGCCTCGACCTGACCGGCTTCAACGTGATTGAGGCGGCCAGCGACGTGGCCGACGCGGCACGCGCGCTGGGCTATGAGCAGATCCAGCTCTTCGGCAACAGCTTCGGCACGCATCACGGCATGGCCGTCATGCGGTACTACCCCAGCCTCGTCACCCGCGTCACCTTCGGTGCGCTCGAAGGCCCCGACCACACCTACGACTCGCCCAGCGGCCTGCTGGACGCGCTCGAGCACATCGCTGCTTCGGTCGAGATGTCCGAGACCTTCGCACCGTACCTCCCAGAGGAAGGCTTGCTCGAAGCCTACCGCGCGCTGGTCGCGCAGGCCGACGCCGAGCCTATCGTGGTCGAGACCAAGCACCCCGACACAGACGAGCCGATTACGGTCCGCCTCGACGGAGACGACTTCCGCGAGCTGTCGCGCGGCACCACGCGCGGCCTCGCCTGGCGCTACATCATGCCAGCGTGGCCGCTTGACCTCCTGACCATGCTCGATGGCGACTACGAGGCCGCTGCCCGCCGGATCTTCCGCCTCAACACCCGCACGGGCCAGCGCAACGCCGCCTTCTACCAACTCGACTGCGGCTCCGGCATCACCGCCGAGCGGGGCGCACGCTACCGGACCTCGCCAGCCGCCGACCTGCTCGGCCCGCTCTGGCGCACGTACGACGTGGAATGCCAGGCCTGGGACGCTGACCTCGGCGACGACTTCCGCACGGGCTTTGCGACGGACGTCCCGGCGCTCCTGATGCACGGGACGTGGGACATGAACACCCCCTACGAGAACGCGCTCGATCTACTGCCTGCATTCCGCACCCGGCACTTCGTCACCGTCGTGGGCGGCTCGCACGGCGCGCTGTGGGAGGCCACGGACTCTGACGAGGGCTTTGCGGCGCTGCTCCAGTGGATGGCGACGGGCGACGCGAGCGGCCTTCCCGAGCGCGTGGTACTGGCCCCCATGGAGTGGCGCGCGCCTGAGGAGTAGCCGCCCAGCACCCATTCATCATGACTCGACCGCAGGGGGCGTGCGGAGCAGCAGCACGCCCACCTGTGGCTCCTTCAGCAGGACGGCGAACGTGAGCGTCCCGTCGTCGGCGCGGCGTACGTCGAGGTCGGTGGGGAAGAGCGCGAGCGGGTCCTGCTCGGCGGGGACGGCCTGGTACTCAAACGCCCGCTGGAGCCGGGCCTCAGTGCCACCGTCGGCGGTCGCCTCGCGGGTGTAGGCGTCAATGCGGATGGTGCCGGGGCGGAGGTTGAGCACGTAGAGCGTGTCGCCGAGCGCGCGGGCGGCGGCAGCCAGCAGCGGCGGCTCGCGGACCTCGTCGCGCAGGAACCGGAGCGACGTGTTGAGGAGCGGCGAATCGAACCCAACGAACGTGAGCGTGTCGAGGGTGGCGCCGTCCGGCGTCTCAGGCGTGAGCACGTCCGCGACGGGGCGGTAGCCGGAGAGGCTCAGCACCGCGTCGCCCCAGGGGCGGACGTAGCCCAGGTGCCGCCACCACGCCGCGCCGAGCCCGTAGCGCGCGACCTCCGTGCCGTCGTCGTTCAGCACGGCGACGAAGGTGCCCATCTCCTCGTCGTCCGTCCCGGCGTCGCGGTCAACGCTTTTGAGTACGATGGTCGAGTCGGTCACGAGCGCCGTCGCGTAGCCCGCCTCGGGGAGCTGCAGGCTGCGCACGATCTGGCCGTCGAGAACGAAGTGCAGCTGCGTGTCCTCGCGGTTGAGCACGGCCAGCGTGTCACCGCGCTGACCGGCCATCAGCGGGAACGCGAACGCCTCGGGCGACACGATGCGCGTCCGGTCGCCGGTGCGCGTGTCGAACGAGGCGAGGTGGCCGTCCTCCTGATCGAGCACGTGCACCTCGGTGCCGTCGGCGCTGAACGCGAGCGTCATCGGGTAGGCCAGCTCCGGCGAGTCCGGTGGTGTGATGCGGCGCACGAGCGCCAGCGTGTCCACGCCGACCGTGGCTGCGACCTCTTGCGAGAGCGAGTCGGCTGCCGTCACCCCGCGCGTCTGCTGCCGCTGCGAGCCAGGCAGACAGGAGGTGAGAAGGGCGAGGGACGAAGTGAGAAGTACGGAGGCAAGAGCGCGCCGCATGGCGTCGGACAAAAGTTGTGAGCGCAGGACGAAGCGCCGCTCACACCCGAGGGCGGGCTTGGAGGTTGCCCTACCCGACCCTTCTCACTTCAAACTTCCCACTTCGGCCTTCCCTACCCAGTGCGGGCGATGGCGAGCGCGGCGGTCTGCTCGGCACCGTCGCGGAGGAGGCGGACGGTCACGCTCTCGCCTGCCCCAAAGCTTGCGAAAAGCGCCTTCGCGTCCTCGGCCGTGTTCACGGGCTGCTCGGCGATGGAGACGATCACGTCGTAGGGCTGGATGCCCGACGCCTCAGCGGGCGACCCCGGATCGACACTCTCGACGATGAGTCCGCGCGCGGACGAGAGCCCCAGCGCCGCAGCGATCCGGCGATTCATCGCGCGGACGTTGAGACCCGTGTAGAACGAGCGGTCTACGAAGCCGTTGGCCTGCAACTCGTCCACGATGCTGCGGACGCGCGTCGCCGGGACCGCGAAGCCGATGCCCACGGAGCCGCCCGACTGCGGCGAGACGATGAACGAGTTCACGCCGATCACCTCGCCGAGCGCATTCACGAGCGGCCCGCCGGAGTTGCCTCGGTTGATGGCGGCGTCGGTCTGGATCATGTCGCGGAAGACGCGGCCCTGCTGCGGCGCGAAGTCGCGGCCCGTCGCGCTCACGACGCCGACCGTCACCGTCGGCTCGGCGGCCTCGAAGAGCCCGAAGGGGTTGCCGAGCGCGATGGCCCATTCGCCCACCACGACGTCGTCCGTCTCGCGGAACTGGAGGTAGGGCAGCGACGAGGGCGGGTCCACCTTCAGGAGCGCGATATCGCTCTCAGGGTCCGAGCCGATGAGCTGCGCGTCGAGCTCGTCGCCGTTCGGGAAGGCGACCGTGATCTGCGTCGCGTTGCCCGCCACGTGGTCGTTGGTGACGATGTAGCCGTCGGGCGAGATGACGAAGCCGGAGCCGAGGCCCTGCACCTGCCGCTCGACCACGCGGTCGCGGCGGCGGCCGAAGAAGTACTCGAAGAACGGGTCGCCCGCGAAGGGGTCGCGGTAGCGCACCTGCTCCACGCCGATCACGTTGACCGACACCACCGCCGGCGTCACCACCTCGACGGCGTTGACGATGGCCGTCCGCCGCGTCGCGCCTATGTTGGCGTCGGCGACCTCAGCGAGCTGTTCGGCGTCGACGCGCTGCGGCGCGCGTTCCTGGGACTGGGCAGGCTGCTCGCACCCGACGAGCACGAGCGTAATGAGGAGAAGGAGGTGGGTTCGCATGGAGCAACGCGGGCCAAACTGATAGCAGGGCGGTCGTACGGAATCGCCGCCGGGCAGTTTCCCATGCCCTGTCTGGAGTCCCAGCCGCACGTTACACCCCGACCCGACGCACCGTCCCCGGCAACGTCTCCAGCGCGAGCCATCCGGCCTCGACGACGCCCCACAGCCCCACGAGGATCGCCTCGGCCGCGTCGTGCCGCAGCGATGTGGGCCGCGGCGCCCCCGACCATGCGATCACGGCGCGGGCGAGCGTGTCGGCCTGCTCCTTGGCTCCCTTGCCTGTCCGCCGCTCGCGCGGGTGGAGCAGCATCCGCCGCCACGGCCCCGCGTCGATGCGGCGGAAGTCGAGCCCCTGCCGCGCGGCCTCGCGCTCCCACAGGTTCGCCAGCACGCCGCCGCCCTCCACCACGAGGTGCGTCAGTTGCTTCTCTTCGCGCAGCATCGTGAACGCCGCGCGCTTGAGCCGCGCCCGCGAGCCGTAGTTGCGCGAGCGGTACCACGCCAGCCGCCCGTCGCGCCCGTAGCAGGCAAAGCCAGTGCGGAGGCCCAGATCGACGGCGAGGAGCATAGGAGGCTGTTGGCTTGTAGCCGTTGGCTGTTGGAAAGAGGACGACCGAGACGGGTACGACCAAGAGCCAATAGCCAACGGCTTCTATTTCTTCCGCTGTGGGAGGAGGCTCGCGAGGGCCTGGATTGGGTTGCGGTGCGCGGGGTCCTGCGTTTCGCGCCAGAAGAGCAGCACGCCCGCGAGTCCTACGAGCACGGTCGCGCTCCACATGCCCCACGGCGGGAGCAGGCCGCGGTCGGCGAGCTTCTCGCCCTGGTTGAGCGTCACCCAGTAGAACAGGAACAGGAAGACTGCCAGCGTCCCGACCACGCCGACGCCCACGCGCGGCATCGCGAGTCCCAGCGGGATCCCGACGAGCACGAACACCACGCACGCCATCGCGATGGTCAGCTTCTTGTAGATCTCCACGCGGTAGCGGTTCGCCCGCTGTGCCTCCCAGGTGACGGCGTTCATGGTGCGGTCGGCCTCGGAGCGGAGCACGCGGATACGCTGCAGCGCCGTTTCATAAGACCGGATCGCGTCGTCGGGGGACAGCCCGGTGAGGGCGGGGTGCAGCGCGCCCAGCGTGTCGGAAGCCAGCGTGTCGGAGGCGAGGGGGTCGGGAAGCGAAAGGCGCGGAATCGGCTCCCGCTCGGTCTCCGCTAGGTCGTTGGCGACCTTGTCGCGGAGCTCAATCGTGCGCTGATCCAGGCCCCGTTCGAGCGAGTCCACGACGGCGATCATCTGACTGGTGCGCATCGTGCGGTCGGAGCGGTCCGAGTCGGCGCGCTCGCGGCGCTCGAAGGAGAGATCCGTGAGGTCGAGCGTCATCCGGTGGCGGTCGAACTGGAGCCGCTCGTAGCGCTCGACGGCCTCCACCCGGCCCGGCCCCACGGACTCGCGCTGGACGCGCATCTGGTGGATCTCGCCTGCGAAGAGCGTCAGTTCGAGGCGCTCGTTCCGGCTGGCGAGCGTGGCCGAGTCGGCGGCGATGGTGCGGCGCTCCGTCGAGCCGCCGCTGTGGTCGAAAACGCGCACGCCGTAGAGGTCGTTTGACTCCGCCGGGGCCTCCTCCACGAAGATGCTGTAGCCTTTGAGTTCGTTGAAAAACGTTCCCGCTTCGAGCTGAAAGCCGGGCTTCTTGTCGCGAATGTCGCGCCAGAGGCCGCCCATGCGGAAGTTGGCCTCGGGCAGGAGGACGTTGTTGAAGTAGGTCATCCCGCTCGTCATCAGCAGGCCCACGATGAGGACGGGCCAGGCGACCTGCATCAGCGAGATGCCGGAGCTGCGCACGACGAGGTAGGCGCGCGACTCGGCGAGCTTGCCGAACGCCGCCAGCGTCGCGATCAGCACCGACATCGGCACGGCGAGCGTGACCATGTACGCCAGGCTGTACGCGATCAGCTCGAAGAGCACGCTCAGCGGCAGCCCGCGCCCGACCAGTTCCGGCAGGTGCCGGATCAGGAACTGCATCAGCAGCAGGAAGACGAGCGTCGCGAAGCTACCCAGGAGCGGTACGGGCAGGCTTCGGAGGAGCGTCCAGTGGAGGGTGCGGAGCACGCGGGGGAGATGCAGGGGAACGGGAGCGCGAAAAGATCGGGCGCGAGCACGCACAACGCGCCACGGCACCGTGAGCGTACCTGCTTTCCTCGGGGTCTTCGCTACACGCTCGCGCGGCCTTCGAGCGCGCGGCTGAGCGTGGCCTCGTCGGCATACTCCAGGTCGCCGCCGATAGGGAGGCCGCGAGCGATGCGCGTCACGCGGGGCCCGAGTGGCTGGATGAGGCCGGAGAGGTAGATCGCCGTCGCGTCGCCCTCCACGTTGGGGTTCATCGCGAGGATGACTTCGCCCACGGGCACGGTGGCGTGCTCGGTCATGTACTGCGCCACGGGCTCGGCTACGTCCGCCGGGAGGCTGGGCGGGGTGCCTTCGGGCGTCTGGCTGCGGCCCACCCGGGCGATCAGTTCGCGCACCTTCAGTTCGTCCGGGCCGATGCCTTCGAGTGGCGAGATCACGCCGCCGAGGACGTGGTAGAGGCCGCGAAACTCGCCCGTGCGTTCGAGCGCGAGCACATCGTTGGGCTCCTCCACGACGCAGACCACGCTGCGGTCGCGCTTCGGCGAGGCGCAGATGGGGCAGGGGTCCACGTCGGTGATGTTGCAGCAGATGCCGCACGTCTTCACCCGGTCCTTCACCGCCACGAGCGCTTTGGCGAGGTCCACCACGTCCTCGCGCGGCATCTTGAGCACGTAGGCCGCGAGCCGCTGCGCCGTCTTGCGCCCGACCGTGGGCAGCTTGGCGAACTGCTCCACGAGCGCTTCGACCGACTCGGAGGTGAGGTGCATGGGTGTTGGTTTTTGGTCGTTGGTTTATGGCCAAGGTCGTCCGAGCGGGTGCCAGCCCTGTGACACCGAGCCAGAGTCCTCACCATCAACCAACTACTAGAAACCCATCTGGTCCAGCCCCATGCCGGGCGGGAGGAAGGCGCCCGCCGCGCCGCGCATCTCGCGCTCGCGCAGCTTCGCGGCCTCGTCGAGCGCCTTGTTGATGCCCGCGATGAGGAGGTCTTCGAGGAGGTCCTGGTCGTCGGGGTTGATGACGGCCGGTTCGAGCTTGATGGCGCGGATGGCTCCGGCCCCGTCGGCGGTGACGGTGACCATGCCGCCGCCGGCCTCGGCGGTGACGGTCTTCTCTTTGAGCGCGGCCTGGCTCTCGGCCATCTTCTGCTGCATCTCCTGCATCTTGCCGAAGAGGTCAGCCATGTTGAGGTTGCCGTTCATA
>JBCCRG010000144.1:0-8363 GCA_039208155.1 Bacteroidota bacterium
AGCGGCATCGTGGCGGTGACGGCGGGGGTGCAGCGCGTCCGGCCGGCCGACATCGAGCGGGTGCCGGTGCCGGGCGTGAGCGGCGACCTCGCGGCGTACGTGCAGACGGTGCCGGGCGTCGCGGCGGTCGGCGACCGGGGCGGCCAGCTCTTCGTGCAGGGCGGGCTGCCGAGCCAGAATCTCGTCCTCCTCGACGGCCTCCAGATCAACCGGCCCTTCCACATCGTTGGCTTCTACTCCGCCTTCCCATCGGACATCGTGGACGACGCAACGTTCGCCGCAGGCGGCTTCGGCGCGCAATACGGCGGTCGGCTCTCCTCGGTGCTCGACATCGCGTCGCGCGACGGAAGCAAGGAGCGGTTCGCGGGCAGCGTGGCGCTCGCGCCGTTCCTGAGCGGCGTCAGCGTCGAGGGACCGCTCGTGCCGGGCCGTGTGTCGTTCCTAGCGTCGGCGCGCGAGTCGCTCGTGGCGCGGCTCACGCCGGACCTCTACGGGCAGGCGTTCCCCTACGAGTTCGGCGACCGCTTCGCGAAGCTGCACGCCCGCCTTGGCACGGCGAGCGGCGTCTCGGTGACCGCGCTCCAGACCTCCGACCGCGGCGACATCGCGGGCACGAAGACCGACATCTTCGGCGACCCCGTCGCGTTCGTCGCGGATGACGAGGCGCTGGCGTGGGACAACCTCGCCGTCGGCGCGACGCTCGACCTGCGGCCCGTCCGGCTGCCGTGGCGGGTCGTGCTCCAGGGCGGCTACACCGAGAGCGAGTCTACGTTCGGCCCGGAGAACGCCCCCACGCAAACGGCGCGCGAGGCGGGCTGGCAGGGCACCGCGACCCTCACGCGCTACCTCGGTCCGCACGAGGTGCGCGTCGGCGGCTTCGCGCAGCAGGTGGCCTACCGCTACGACCTCGGCACGCTCTTCCAGGATGTGCCTGCGGAGGAGGTCGATCTACTCGAAGCAGGGGGCTTCGTGGAGGCGGAAGTCGCCCTCACGCCGATGCTGCGTGCCGAGGCAGGCGTCCGCGTCCACGCTTACGATCCGGCCAGCACCCTCTCCATCGAGCCGCGCGGGCGGCTGACGTGGCAGCCCGTCGGACTCGACGCCGTCCAGGAGGTCGCCATCGCGGGTGGCCTGTTCCGGCAGGGCGTGGTCGGGCTCTCCGACGAGCGCAACCTCGGCAACGTGCTCACGGCCTACGTCCCCGTCGCCGAGGGCGATGCGGTGCCGACGGCCTACCACGCGCTCGTGAGCTGGCGCGGCACGTTCGACGTGGCATCCGGTGGACGCCTTTCGCTCGCCGCCGAGGGCTTCGCGAAGTGGCTCCCCGACCTGCAGACGCCGAGCTTCCCCGCCTTCGTCGCGACCGCGACCACGCTGGAGGCTGCCGAGGGCACCGCGTTCGGCGGCACCATCCGCGCCGAGCTGCGCCGCCCGTTCTGGTTCGACACCAACCTCACGCTCACGGGCAGCTATGCCCTCTCGACCGTCGAGGTGACGACGGCGACCGAGACCTACACGCCGCCGCACGACCAGCGCCACCGCGTCGGGGCCGTCGCCCGCGTGGAGCGCGACGGCTACGCGCTCACGGCACAGTTCCAGTACAGCTCCGGCTTCCCCTACACACCGTCCGCGGGCATCGACGACTGGATCCCGCTCGTCGGCGCGGGCGAGGACGTGGCGACGGAGCCTGGCGAGACGCGGCTGCTTTACGGTCCCCGCGGCAGCGACCGCCTCCCCGCCTACCACCGCCTCGACCTCTGGCTCGAACGCGCGACCGAGCGCGGGCGCTATCGCTTCACCATCCGCGCGGGCGTCATCAACGCCTACAACCGCGCCAACGTGTTCTACTTCGACCTCTTCACGTTTCGCCGCGTGGACCAGCTTCCGCTGCTGCCGTCGGTCGGCCTCAAGCTCGACATCCGCTAGCCATGCGTCGCCTCCTCACCGTCCTGGCCGTCGTAGGTGTGTTCGCGGGCGCGCTCGTCGCCTGCGACAGCACCGAGATCACCCCACTCGGCTTCGACCCGTTCGACACCGAGGACGGCGTGCTCTCGGTATACGGCTACCTCGAAACCGGCACCTTTGACCAAACCGTGCGCGTGCAGCTGCTCCGCCGCACCATCGAACGCCCGAGGCGGCCCGAGGACGCTGCGGTGGACGCCCTGGTCACCACGGAGGCCTTGAGCACGGGCGCTGTGACGATCTGGACACCGCGCCTCGTCCGCTTCGCCGACAGCACCTACGGGGAGGTCTACGACGCGACGCTGGAGCCGCGTACGGGCGAGACCTACCAGCTCGTCGTAGAGCGGGGCGCGGACCGAGCCACAGCGGAGGTGACGGTTCCTCCGATGCCACGCGCTACGCTCGTCGCGCCGAGCGCGCCACGCTCGCAGACCGTTGTGTGGGCCCCACTGACCCGCATTACGACCACCCGGTTCGTCGCCCGCATCGGCTGTGGGCAAGGATCCATCCCCGTCACGGTCTCAGACGCCATCACGGTGGTGCAAGAGGGCGATCAGGCACGGATGATCCTGGACCTCGATGTCATGCGACGTCAGGTGGACGCGACGCTCGGCACCGCGCCAGCCACCACGCTGTTCCTCGCCGAGTTCCTACTCACGCTGACCGTGGCTGATGCGAAGTGGACGCTGCCTGCCGACACGACGGCGCTCGTGCAACCGGAGATCAACTCCAACATCGAGGGCGGCTACGGCCGGTTCGGGGCCGTCACGCGCGGCTTCTTCGCCTGGAAGCCCGACGCCGCCGCGCTCGACGGCCTCGCCATCGAGGTGTGCCCGTGAGGTGCTGGCCTCAGAGCTCCTCGCGGAGCTTGTAGCCGACGCCCTTCACCGTCTCGATATAGTTGCTGCCGATCTTCTCGCGCACCTTGCGCACGTGCACGTCCACGGTGCGGTCCACCACGTACACATTCGGTCCCCAGACGCCGTCGAGGAGCTCTTCGCGGGAGAAGACGCGGCCGGGGTGCGCCGCGAGGAAGTAGAGCAGCTCGAATTCCTTGCGCGGCATCCGGAAGGTCTTCTCGCCGTCGAGGCCCTCGTTGCGGGTGACCACGTAGCGGCTGCGATCGATGTGGAGGTCGTGAACGCGGAGCTGCGTCGTGGACGCGGTCTCCTCGCGTTCGCCGCGGCGGAGGAGCGCGCGGACGCGGCTGACGAGCAGGCGCGGCGAGATCGGCTTGGCGAGGTAGTCGTCGGCCCCGGCTTCGAGGCCCTTGATTTCGTCCGACTCCTCCCCGCGCGCGGTCAGCATCAGGATCGGTGTCAGGCGCAGCTTAGCATTCTCGCGCAGCCGACGGCACACCTCGATCCCGCTCATGTTCGGCATCATCACGTCGAGCACGACGAGGTCGGGGTCGCGCTCCTCGGCGTGCTCCAGCGCGGCCTCGCCGTCGAGGGCAGTCACCACGGTGTAGCCCTCCTTTTCGAGGTTGTAGCTGACGAGGTCGAGGAGGTCCTGCTCGTCGTCAACGAGGAGGATCGTTTGCGGCGGCGTGGGGGCGGACGCGGCGGCAGCGCTCATGGTCGGGTCGAGGGGCGGCATGGGGGAATCGGGAAAAGCTAGGCTGGCGACCGAAAGCAAAGATTACGCACGTGTTAACGCCCGGCTGGAGATTACGCGAAGCGGATGCGACGCGGTCAGCGCTGACCGGTGCCGTCAGCGCCGAAGACCATAACCGAAGACGATGGCCTCCTCAGTCCCCCGAGGGCGAGCCGAGGCGCAGGCGTGGCAGCCGCAGGTCCAGCGCCATCGCGAGCAGACGCAGGCCCGAGGTCACGAGCCCCGCCGCGACCAACGCGGCGTTCGCGCCCAGCCCAGCCGCGTCGGCTAGCACGAACACACCGCCCCCGAGCAGCGCCGCGGTGGCGTAGAAGTCGTGGCGCACAACGGCGGGCACCTGGAGGACGAGCACGTCGCGCACCACGCCGCCGCCCGTGGCGGTCAGCGCCGCGATCATCATCACCCCAATCGGGCCAAGCCCGAAGAGCGTCGCCTTGGCGGCGCCCAGCGCTGCGAAGACGCCCAGCCCGACCGCGTCGGCGTAGCGCACGAGATCCCACTGCGCCTGCACGCGCGACGCGGCCAGCATCACCACCACGGCCCCAGCGACGCACGCGAGCAGGTACGCCTCGTCCTGCAGCGACGCCGCGGGCGTAGCGCCGAGGAGCGCGTCGCGGATGAGCCCGCCGCCGATGCCCGTCGCCGTGGCGAGCACAAGTGCTCCCAGCAGGTCGAGGTCGTGGCGGGCCGCACGTAGCGCCCCGGACATCGCAAACACGAACGTCCCGGCTAGGTCGAGGACGTAGAGCAGCGTCACGTCAGGTTCCAGGGATGAGGAGGAGAAGCACAGCAGCGCAGGACGTGGGGTGGGTGGGCCGTCGTCGGTTCAGATGCTAGCCCACCATGCTAGCCCACCGCCTACGCCGATGCGCAAGGACACAAGCCAAGCGGAGGCCGGAGGCGCCGACAAGGTCGAATACCCGCATCCCCTAGCTCTCGCGCAGGGCCGCACGGATGAGCGCCTCCGCCGAGGGGAGTGCGGCGTCGGCGCGGAGGGCTTTGCGAATGCGCTTCTCGGCGTCGGCGCGGCTGAGACCGAGCGCGATGAGGGCAGCGCGGGCGTCCTCACGCAGCGCAGCGCCCTCGCCGTCGCCACCGAGGGAGACCTGCCCGAGCCCGTCGAGCTTGGCGAGACGGTCCCGGAGTTCAACGCAGAGCCGCTGCGCCGTCTTCTTGCCGACGCCCGGGATGCGCGTCAGCAGGGCCGCATCGTCGGCGATCACGGCGGCCCGCAGCTCGGCCGGAGCCATCGCTGAGAGCGCCGCCAGGGCCAGCTTCGGCCCGACGCCCGAGACGCTCGTCATCTCGCGGAAGAGCGTCCGCTCGGCATCGGTGGCAAAGCCGAAGAGCAGCGCGGCATCCTCGCGGACGTGGTGGATGGTGAGCAGCTTGGCGGGCGAGCCCACCGCAGGCAGCTTGTCGAACGACGAGGCCGGGATGAGCACTGCGTAGCCGAGGCCCTGCACATCGATGACGGCTTCGGTGGGCTTCTTGGCGACGAGGGTACCGGAGACGTAGGTGATCACAGCGGGCGTGGGGAGGCGAGCGGAGCGCAGCAAGCTACGACGCCCCGGTGACGGCTCCGTGTCGCAGGGGGCCAGCATCAAAGAAGACCGCACCGGGAAGACAGTGCCGAGGAAATCCGACACGATGGGCGCGGGCTCGCCACAACTCTGTGACACGTCCGGCCCGCCGGCTGGGCAGATTGGCGACACACCGAGCGGGCTCGCCCGCACGCATCCCAACTGTCCTGTCATCCAGCCAGGCATGTCACTTGCCAGGCTTCTTCTAACCACATCGCACCATGACCCATCAATCCAGCCGCGCTGCCAGCGGCACCGCTACCACATCGGCGTTCGCCATGCCCGCCTTCTTCGCTGTGCTCCTCGCTCTCGGCCTCTTGCTCACCGGCTGCGACTCGTCCGAGGCTGCCACGGAGGGCATGACCTCCGACACCGTCACCCTCGCTAGCGCCGTCACGGGCGTTGCTACCGACGCCGGGGCCTCGTCGGACGACCTCGTCGCGGCCGCACGCGACTTCGAGGGACGCCACCTCGAACCAGGCACGCTGTGGTACGTCGCCGCTGAGGTGCATGGCCGCCTGACCCCGGAGCAGCTCACCCGCCTCGAAGCCAAGCTCGACGAGCGCCGCGCGGCCCTAGAAGACCGACGTGGCGATACGGACGGGCGCCCGCGTGGTCCACGTGGCCCCGGCGGACCTGGTGGCCCAGGCGGTCCCGAGGGCGGCCTCTTCGCTCGCGTTCTGACCGGCGACCTCGCGCTCACGGACGTCCAGCAGACGGCCATCGACGCCATCCGGGAGACCTACCACGCCGAGTTCGAGGCGCTGCGCGCGAGCGACCTCGCCGATGAGGAGCGCCGCGCTCAGGCCAAGGAACTCGCGGAGGCTATGAAGGCCGAGATCGACGCCGAGCTGACCGAGGCCCAACTCGCGGCGCTGGCGGCCCACAAAGCGGAACGGAAGGCTGAGCATGAAGCCCGACGCGCCGCCGAGCACGCCGCGATGGCAGCAGCGCTCGCGCTCACCGACGCGCAGCAGACCGACCTCGACGCGCTCCGCGCAGAGATGGAGGCCCAACGCGGCACTGTGGATCGGGAGGAGGCCCGCGCGGCGTTCAAGACCGCGTTCGCGGAGATCCTCGACGATACGCAGGAAGAGATCGTGACGGTGCACGCGGCGCTGCGGATGCACCTCCTCGGCCCTGGCGGACGGGGCCCGCGCGGCCCGCAAGGAGGGCGTGGCTAGCCCGTTCCCGTTCCCAGGAATGACGCAGGGCGGTCCGGTTGATGCCGGGCCGCCCTGTTGCGTATGCCCAAGCGCCTCAGAGCACGTTCAGCCCACTGCCTCGTGAGTGACGACGCTGAGCGCGCGGCTGGAGTGAGTCGCCGCTTTCATACTCCAGACCCGATCGGAGCCGGTATCACCCGTCGGCCTTTTCGCCCTGGTCAGGGTACGGCGCTGTCGTTTCGCCGACGTGCCCCGCGTCGCGCACGACCGGCTCGAACTCGTACCGGTCGATAGCCCCGTACATGCCGCTGCGCACCGAGAGGTATAGGCCTGTGGTGAACCCTATGCCCGCCCCAATCAGGGCGCTGCCGACGACAGCCTGACCGAACTCCAGGTCAGAACAATCGACGACCGTGTCGTTGCTGTGTTCGTCATCCGTTGGCATTATACAGGCGAGGGCGAGGGCTGGCGGACCCACGAACAAGCCGAGTCCGGCGAGTACGGGAGCTGCGTGGAGGGGGACGGTCTGCCCCTCGAACTCCAGGGCGCGTAGGCGGGCGAAGGGGGCACTGCGGAGCGAGTCCGTGCTGCTCTCGGTCCAGTAGGCGATTCCCTCCTCGATCGACAGACTGTGACCGTCGTAGCAGCAGTAATCGGTCAGCTCAATGAGAACGCCGTCTTAGGAGCGTTCGCAGAGCATCTCGATGTGCTGGGAAAAGTCAGGATCGGCTGCGGAGATCGTGGTCGTGGAGACGAGGGGGCTGCACGCGGCGCAGAGCGCGGCAAGGGCGAGCAGGAGAAAGCGCATGGGATGAGGGCGAGGCTGCAGTTGCAGGCCCAGCCGACAGTCCCACCTTTGAAGTAACGCACCCGCTACGCCCGCCCCAACTGCTCGGCGACCTCCTGCTGGAGCGCGGCGATGAACGCGGCGGTCGGCATGGCCCCGCGGTCCCCCTCGGCCTGGCGGCGGACGGCCACGGTCCCGGCCTCGACTTCCTTGCCGCCGACGACGAGCATGTAGGGCACCTTCTCGACCTCGGCGTCGCGAATCTTGCGGCCGACTTTCTCGCTGCGGAGGTCGGTCTCCACACGGAAGCCGGCGGCGCGGACCTGGGCGGCTACGTCGTGGGCATAGTCGCTGAAGGCGTCGCTGACGGGGAGCACCTTCACCTGCACGGGCGCGAGCCACACAGGGAAGTGCCCGCCGCAGTGCTCGATGAGCACGCCGATGAAGCGTTCCAGGCTGCCGAACGGCGCGCGGTGGATCATCACCGGCCGCTTCCGGGTGTCGTCCGCGTCGATGTAGGTCAGGTCGAAGCGCTCGGGGAGGTTGTAGTCCACCTGGATGGTGCCGAGCTGCCAGGGGCGGCCGAGCGCGTCCTTGACCATGAAGTCGAGCTTCGGCCCGTAGAACGCCGCCTCGCCCTCTTCTTCGACCGTCTCCAGGCCCATCTCCGCCGCGGCCTCGCGGATCGACTGCTCGGCCGAGTCCCACAGCGCCGCCTCGCCGATGTACTTGTCGGTGTTCGCGGGGTCGCGGAGCGATACCTGGGCAGTGAAGGTGTCGAACGTGAGCGCGCGAAGCACGGTCAGCGTGAGGTCGATGACGTTCTTGAACTCGTCCTTGACCTGGTCGGGCGTACAGAAGAGGTGGCCGTCGTCCTGCGTGAAGCCGCGCACGCGGGTGAGGCCGCCGAGTTCGCCCGACTGCTCGTAGCGGTAGACGGTCCCGAACTCGGCGTAGCGGATCGGAAGCTCGCGGTAGGAGTGCGGCTGGCGGTCGTAGATCTGCACGTGGTGCGGGCAGTTCATCGGCTTGAGGAGGTAGCCTTCCCGGTCGCCCTCGGGCGTGCCCTCGTCGTCGTCCTCGAACATGGGCGGGAACTGCGACTCGGCGTAGTACGGGTAGTGCCCGCTCGTCTTGAAGAGGTCGAGCCGCCCGATGTGCGGGGTGACGACCGGCTGGTAGCCGCGCCGCGTCTGCTCCTCCTTGAGGAAGTTCGTGAGCGTCTCGCGCAGGATAGCGCCCTTCGGG
>JBCCRG010000145.1:0-8360 GCA_039208155.1 Bacteroidota bacterium
ACCGCCGCGCCGGTCTCGACCTCGACGCCCTGCACGTCCCCGCGCTCGATTTCGCGTTCGAACTCCATGGCGAGGCGCTTGCGGGCGTCGTCGGCGTCGCCGCCGCGTACGGCCAGCGTGACCGTCTGCTCGCTCGACGCCTGCGCCATCAGGAATACGTCGATGCCAGCTGTAGCGAGGCCTTCGAGCGCGCGTGCCGTGAGCGCTGCGGCTCCGACGCCGCCCGAGCCACGTAGCGTCACCAGGGCAGCACCACGCACGGCAGTGACGGCCTTGACGGTGCCCTCGGCGCCCGTCCGTGCGTCCGAGATCGTTGTCGCCGCGCCGCCCGGATCCATCGTGTTGCGGATCTCCAGCGGGACGCTCCGCCGCACGAGCGGGCGCATCGTGCGCGGATGGAGCACCTTCGCGCCGAAATAGGCGAGTTCGGCAGCTTCCTGGTAACTGAGGCGGTCGAGCGTGAACGCCTCTGGGACGAGGCGGGGATCGGCGGAGAGTACGCCGTTCACGTCGGTCCAGATCACCACGCGCCCCGCGTCGAGGGCATCGGCGAGGATGGTGGCCGTGTAGTCGCTGCCCGAGCGCCCGAGCGTCGTCGTGACGTTCTCGGCCGTCGTCGCCACGAAGCCGGTCACGATGGGCAGGACATCACTGGGCAGGCCCTCGAACGCCGCCCGCGTGAGGGTACGCGTCGTGGCGAAGTCGACGGTCGCCTCGCCGAAGCGGTCGTCGGTGCGAACCAGCCGTCGCGCATCGAAGGCCCGTGCGGGCTGTCCGACCTTGCGGAAGGCCGCCGCCACGAGCGGCACGCTTGCCCGCTCCCCCGCCGAGATGATCGCGTCGGTGAACCGCGGGCTGCATTCGCGCAGCAGAAAGACGCCGTCGAGGAGTTCGCGCACCTGTTCCCAGAGCGCGTCGAGGTCCGACCGCAGCACGACGTGCTCCGACGGGTCCGCGAGGGCGCGGAGGGCCTGCTCGTGACGCTCGCGGATCTCTGCGAGGATCGCCCGATGCGTCTCCTCGCGGGCCACCGCCGCCTGGATCGCGTCGAACAGCCGATCCGTGACCCCGCCAAACGCTGACGAGACCACGACGAGACGCCCGCTGCGCTGCCGGTAGCGCTCCGCCGCGACGAGCCGCACCACCTCCTGCACCCGCTCCGGCGTTCCTACCGACGTCCCGCCGAATTTGTGAATTGTAGTCATTTCTGATTGATGATTTTTGATTGATGATTTTCGACGCTCGACTTATCGACCAATGACACTCAGAAGCAAATCGAACAAAACCAATCCCAAATCAATAATCCCAAATCGCCAATCCTCTAGCTCATCAACTCCGCGGCGCGGATCACGTCGGCGAGGACGACGGCGGCGGTGACGGCGGGACCCGCGCCTGGCCCCTGCACCACGAGCGGTCGGTCGAGGTAGCGGTCGGTCGTGTACACGATCAGGTTGTCGGTGCCGCGAAGGTTGTAGAGCGCCGAGTCCGGCCCGACGGCCTGCACACCAACGCAGAGTGTGCATCCCTCGCCCGAAGTGCTGCCCTCCCGGGTGAGGATCTGCCCGACGAATTGCAGCCGCTTGCCCGCTGCCCGGGTGTGCTCGACCCGCTCGGTCCACGCCGCGTCGTCGTCGGCGATGCCGGTGAGGTAGGCGTCGATGGAGCCGTCCCGGAGCCGCTCCGGCACGAGGGACTCGACCTGCACGTCGGCCATCTCGGCGTCGAGGCCCATCTCGCGCGCGAGGATGAGCAGCTTGCGCGCCACGTCCTCACCGCCGAGGTCGTCGCGGGGGTCAGGCTCGGTGAGGCCACGCTGCTTCGCCTCGCGCACTGCCTCGGAGAAGGACTGTCCGTCGGCGAGCGCGTTGAAGAGGAACGCCATCGTGCCCGAGAAGACGCCCTCGATGCGACGGACGCGGTCGCCCGAACGCAGCTGATCGCGCAGCGTCGAGATGACCGGGAGCCCAGCCCCAACCGTCGTTTCGTAGAGGTAGGGCGCGCGCTGGAGGCGGGCTGCACGGCGGATGTCGGCGTAGAACTCGGCGTCGAGCGTGTTGCCGCGTTTGTTCGGCGTCACGACGGCGATGCCCGCTTCGAGGAGCTGCGGGTAGCGCTGCGCGACATCGGCCGAGGCCGTGGCGTCGACGAGGATCTTGCGTTCAAGGCGGGCATCGAGGAAAGCGTCCACGAGGGCATCGCAGCCGTCGCCAGTGCCGGCGTCGAGCGCGGCCTGCCAGTCGGCGGGGTCGAGCCCCCCCGGATCGAACGCCGAGCGCTGCGACGAGGACAGCCCGACGAGGCGCAGGTTGAGGTCCACGTGTTCGAGGAGCGGGACCGTCTGTGCCGCGAGTTGGTCGAGGAGTTCGCTGCCGACGACGCCGACGCCGACGACGGCGAGGTGCGCGCGGAGGCGGTTCATTGGGAACGCCTCATGGAGCGCCCGCACGGCCGCCGGCGTGTCCTCGTCCGCGATGGCGACGGAGATGTTGAGCTCGCTCGACCCCTGGGCGATGGCCGTGATGTTGATCCCGGCCTTGCCGAGCGTCGCCATCATCCGCCCTGCCACGCCCGACTGGTTGCGCATCGCTTCACCGACAACAGCCACGAGCGCGTGCGGCTCGGCGAGCGCGGACACCCGCACATCGCCCCGCTCAATCTGCGTCGCGAAGGCCCTGGAGAGCGCGACGAGCGCCTTCTCGCGGTCCGCGCCGAACACGACCACGCAGAGGCTCTGCTCGCTCGACGCCTGCGAGATCATGAGGACGGGGACGGAGGCCTCGGCGAGCGCCGCCAGCGCCTCGCTCGACGCGCGGGGGTGCTGGTAGAGCGCCGCCCCCTCGAAGACGAGCACGCCCACGTCGCGGATCGACGTCACGGCCTTGACGGTATCGCGGCCCGACGGCGGTTGCGACGGCCCGATGACCGTGCTCGGCGCAGCGGGGTCCATCGTGTTGCGCGTCACGAGGCGGATGGCCTTGCGCGCTACGGGCTGCATCGTGCGCGGGTGGAGCACCTTCGCGCCGAAATAGGCCAGCTCCGCTGCCTCTTTGTAGGACAACTCCGCCAGCGTCTGCGCCTCAGCCACGAGCGTAGGGTCGGCCGTGAGCACGCCATCGACGTCCGTCCAGATGGTGACCTCGTCTGCGTCCAGAGCGTCGGCGAGGATGGTGGCGGTGTAGTCGCTGCCGGAGCGCCCGAGCGTCGTCGTGACGCCGTGCGCGTCGGTGGCGATAAAGCCGGTAGCCACGACGATGGTGTCGTCGGGAATGTCCGCGAAGGTGCGCTGGGCCCGTTCCCGTGTCTCGATGAAGTTGACCTCGGCGTGCCCGAATCGGCTATCGGTGCGGATCACCTCGCGGGCATCGAGGGCCTGGGCGGCGAGCCCGTCGCCTCGCATCGCTGCGGCCACGAGCGGCGCGTTGGCGCGCTCCCCGAAGCTTAGGATGGCGTCGCGGGTGCGGGGGGTACACTCGCGCAGCAGCCACACGCCGTCGAGGAGGTCGCCCGCCTCGCCCCAGAGTGCGTTCTGCTCCGCGCGGAGGTCGGCGCGCTCTTCCAGCGGAGCCAGGGTGGCGACCGCGTCGAGATACCGCCGCCGGAGGGCGTCCAGCAGCGAACGGTGCTCCCCGGTCCGGTCGAGCGCCGCCGCGATCGCGTCGAGGAGCGCGTCGGTGACACCGCGTCCCTCCGGTGTGGCCCGCCCCATCGCCGAGACGACCACGATGCGGCGGCATGCCGCGGGCATCGTGGTGCGGACGAGGCCGACGGCGTGGCGGATACGCTCAGGCGTGGCGACGGACGTGCCGCCAAACTTGGCGACGAGCAAACGGGACATCGGGGAAGCGGCGGACCGAGGGAAACGAGGCGGCGCAGAAGCTAGGCACGGCCTGCCGTGCGCGTCATCCCCTGCAGGGGTCGCCACGCGATCTTCGCAGTCCCCAGCTTGCTCGGCACAATCCGCTACGCCTATCTTTGTCGTCCTATCCGGGGCATTAGCTCAGTTGGTAGAGCGCTACAATGGCATTGTAGAGGTCAGCGGTTCGAATCCGCTATGCTCCACACTGGAAACGGCCCGTACATCGCGTGCGGGCCTTTCGCTGTTTATGGGATCGCGCAACAAAGCCATCCTCGGACATGGATCCCACCCAGGAGCCGACTGGGGACACCGTTGTGGTGCACTCCTCCAGCCCGGACCCTGTTCGCGATAACCACGAGCAGGCCGCCCCGGAGACCGGAACGACCTGCTGTGGTTGCTAGGCGAGAACGCAGCCTAGACTTCCTCGGGCACCTGCGGAGCCGCGCTCAGAATGGCCGCGCTGGACCCGTCGCGGAACTGCTCGAAGTTCTCGACGAAGAGCCGGGCGAGCTTCGCCGCCTGCTGGTCGTAGGCGTCCTTGTCGGCCCAGGTGTTGCGCGGGACGAGCACCTCGTCGGGCACACCTGCGCAGACCGTTGGGACGGCGACGCCGAAGATCGGGTCGGTGACCGTCGGGGCCTCAGCGAGCGAGCCGTCGTGGATCGCGTCGATGATCGCGCGGGTGTGGGCGAGCTTCATGCGGTGGCCGGTCCCGTAGGCCCCGCCCGTCCAGCCGGTGTTCACGAGCCACACGTCCGAGCCGTGGCGCTCGATCTTGTCGGCGAGCAGTTCGGCGTACTTCGACGGGTGCCAGACCATGAACGGCGCGCCGAAGCAGGCCGAGAAGGTGGCCTTGGGCTCGGTGACGCCCATCTCGGTCCCTGCCACCTTGGCCGTGTAGCCGCTGATGAAGTGGTACATCGCCTGCTCGGGCGTCAGCTTCGCGACCGGCGGCAGCACCCCGAAGGCGTCGGCCGTGAGGAAGATCACGTTCGTCGGGTGCGTCGCGATACACGGGATCTTGGCGTTGTCGATGTACTCGATGGGGTACGACGCGCGGGTGTTCTGCGTGATTGAGACGTCCGTGTAGTCCACCTCGCGGGTCTCGGGGTCGTAGACGACGTTCTCGAGGACGGTACCGTACTGGATCGCGCGGTAGATCTCCGGCTCGGACTCCTCGGAGAGGTCGATGGCCTTGGCATAGCAGCCGCCCTCGATGTTAAAGATGCCGTCGTCGTCCCAGCAGTGCTCGTCGTCGCCGATGAGCGCGCGGTTGGGGTCGGCCGAGAGCGTCGTCTTCCCCGTGCCTGAGAGGCCGAAGAAGAGCGACACGTCGCCCTCGGGCACGCCGTCGACGTAGCCCTGGTTAGCCGAGCAGTGCATCGAGAGGACGCCCTTCTTCGGCATGAGGTAGTTCATGACGGTGAAGACGCCCTTCTTCATCTCACCGGCGTACATCGTGCCGAGGATGACCATCTCGTTGCGCTCGAAGCACACGTCCACGCTCGTCGTGGAGGTCATGCCCGAGGTGTAGCGGTTGGCCGGGAACGCGCCCGCGTTGTAGACCACGAAGTCGGGGGTGCCGAACGACTCCAGCTGCGCCGCCGTTGGCCGGATGAGCATGTTGTGCATGAACAGCGCGTGGTACGGGCGCGAGCAGATGATGCGCACCCTCAGCCGGTGATCGGGGTCCCACCCCGCGAAGCCGTCCACGACGTAGAGCCGGTCCTGCGTGTTAAGGTAGTCGAGCGCGCGCTCGTGGTTGATGAGGAAGACGCGCTCATCGAGCTTGATGTTGACGTCGCCCCACCAGATGTCGCCTTCGCTCTCCGCGCGGGCGACGACGCGCTTGTCCGACGGGCTGCGGCCGGTTTTCTTGCCGGAGCGCAGCGCAAGCGCGCCGGTGGACACGATGGCCGCGCCCTCATCGAAGCGGAGCGCTTCTTCGTAGAGCCGCGCTGGGGCTGCGTTACGGACGATGGCGTCGACGTGGATGCCGTAGGCGTCGAGGGTAATCGGGGTAGCCATAGGAGCCGGAAGTCGGTGAGAAAGGCCGGGTTGGTTGCCACGACCAAAGTAGGGAGCAAGGCGCGGCCACCCGCCCGTTCAGCGTCGGGCCTGGCAGGCAGATGGGTGTAAGGAGAACCCTGATTGCGGTGCCGAGCCGATGCCTTCACACCGCTCCTCTCCGCGTGGCGCGCGGGTACTCCGAGCCGTTCCCTATCGACGGCCTTCTCGGCGTGGACGGCGCGAGATGCAGCGATACCGCGCCGCCGACCAACCTCCCCCCTGCGCTGCTGGCCGGAACCGCCCCTGGGGCCTTCGGTACATCGGCCTTGCCCAACCGACCACCATGCCCTTTCCATGCCTACCTACGAATACCGCCGCGAGGATGGCACCACGTTCGACGTCTTCCAGCGCATGTCCGACGACCCGCTTACGGTCGATCCCGAGACGGGACAGAAGGTCACGCGCGTGATCGGCGGCGGCGCGGGCCTGATCTTCAAGGGCGACGGGTTCTACCTCACCGACTACGCCCGCAAAGGCAAGGAAGGCGGCGGAGCGAAGGCAACCGAGTCCGGCACGAGCAGCGAGGCGAGCGGCGACACCGCGGCGCCTTCGAAGGCCGCGAGCACAACGGAGAGCTCAACCTCGGGCTCATCGGAATCCGGAGGCACGTCGCAATCTAGCGGCACCTCGGGGTCTAGCTCCTCCGACTGACCCGCGCGCATCGATGCGCAGTGCCGCCGCTCGTGCGAGGTCCGCGAGCCGTGCCCATACAAAACGGGGCCCCTCACCGTGCTGAGGGACCCCGCTCGCTAGTTGTAGCCGGAGGGCTCTAGCCCTGCGCGAAGCTGCTGGATGCGGCGTCGACGGAGTCGTAGTCCTTGAACACGGGGCCGAGCAGGCGCGTCATCACGAAGAGGTTCTTGACGCGCTCCTCCAGGTTGGCGAGCACGATGTCGCCGCCCGCGTCGCGGATGTCGGCCGCGCTCTTGATGAGCACGCCGATGCCCGAGGAGTCCATGAGGTCCGTCCTGGCAAAGTCGATGACGATGTTGGTCTTGCCAGCCGCTTTGAGGTCGCTGACGGTCTGCTTGTACTCGTCGCCGTCGCGGCTGCCGAAGAACTTGCCTTTGATGGCGATGACGGCGGCGTGGTAGTTTTCGCTTACGCTGAGAGGCATGAGAAGAGCGGGCTGAGGAGTCGTGCGGATGAGAGCGCTCCGAGAGCGGTGTTAAGGTACGGCACCCACGCCAGGCATGCGCACCGGGTCTTCACGATACGACCGGCGGGCGACTTCGCCAACCACCGTTCCCACGCCGCGCCGCGCTCACCACCCGATCACGCGGTCGCGGTCGTCTCGGTCCGAGCGGTCGGCGGGTTCGGGCTGGGGCTTGCGCCGCTCTTCGTACCTGCCGGGAAGCCGCGCGTCGGCCTCGGTCTCGCAGCCGCTGACGCTGCCCTCGTACACCGTCGCCCAGCCGCTGTCGGTCTGCCCGAGGATGCGGTAGCGGTTCGTGCCGAGCGGCCCCGCCTGGCGGAGGACGACCTCCGCGGCCCCCACCCCGTCGAAGTCGAGCGCGCCGAGGAGCGTGAACTGGCCAGGCGTCCGCGCCGGCCCGCGGTCGTCGCGCGTGACCTCGGCGACGAGCCGCAGCACGGTCCCCGCCACGTCGGGCCGGGCGATGACGAAGAGCCGCCACGTCTGCGGCGTGTCCGGACGCAGTTCGGTGGCGTCGAAGGTGCCCAGGAGTTCGTCGCGGCCATCGCCGTCGAGGTCGGCGGCGAGGAGGCGTCCTGGGCGGATGCGTTCGAGCGCGGCGCTCGGAGCCCCGGCGGTGCGCAGTCGCTCGCGGGCGAAACGCAGGAGCAGGCGCTGCTCCTCGCCGTCGGGCAGCCGCCCGGTGAGGCCGCGCCCGTGCACGCTCGACGTGGCAGCCAGCGCGGCGTCTGCGGAGAGCGGGCGGCTCGCACGGGCCTCGCCGCGCACGGTGCGGCACTTCACGAGGTCGAGCGTCGCATCGCGCATCGGGGACGGGATAGATCCTTGGACGGGGTCGATGACCCAGAGGCCGCGCCGGGTGCTGAGCAGCGCGTCCGCCACGCCGCCTTCGAGGCGGGCGCGCCGCGTCGAGTCGCGCAGCCAGCGCGGGCCGACCGTGTCGAGCGAGTCGAGGTCGGCGGCGAACGTCGCGAGCGGGTCGCCGATGCGGCCCTCATAGACCACCGCGATAGGCTCGACGATCACGTTGCGGTCGTCCACCGGCGGGCGCTCGTCGCGGTCCACGGCGTAGAGCAGCACGTAGCGGTCGCGCGCCTCGAAGTTGTCGCCGATGCGGACGACCTCGGTGAGCGTCCAGCCATCGTTGTCCGGCGGTGCCACGTCCAGCGAATCCTCCAGGGCTGCGTCGCCCGGAACGTGGTCGTAGTAGGCGAACACCTCGCCTTCGATGGTGCGGTTGCGGCTGGCGAGCGTGAGCAGGAGCCGCCGCCGCAGCAC
>JBCCRG010000146.1:0-8269 GCA_039208155.1 Bacteroidota bacterium
CCACATTCTGGAGATCATCGAGATCATGCAGAAGGACCTCTTCGCACGGATCCACGAGCTCGGCATCGAGATCGAGGTCACGGACGCCGCGAAGGCGTTCCTCGTGGAGAAGGGCTACGATCCGCAGTTCGGGGCCCGTCCACTCCGCCGCGCGATCCAGAAGTACGTCGAGGATCCGATGGCGGAGTCCATCCTCCAGAACGACCTCGCCGAGGGCGCGCACATCACGGTGGACCACAAGAAGAACGCGGAGGAGCTCTCGTTCAAGACGAAGAAGGCCAAGCGCAAAAAGGCCGCGCCGAAGGCCGACGCCGAGCCCAAGGCCGAAGCACCCGAGACGGAGCAGCCCGCCTCGGAGGAGCAGGAATAACCTCCCGCCTCTACGCTTACCTGAGCGCCCCGCTCTCCATTGAGGAAGGCGAGGCGCTCTCTTTTCGCGCGAACGCTACGCCGCCTCAGCGATCTCAACGTACGCTGAACGCGTTGCTGGTTCGGGAACCGGATAGCCTTCAAGGCGAAGCCCTTCGATATGGAACGCCATGGCCTCCTGCATCTCTTGCTCGACGTGCGCGATCGTCTTGCCCGTGGCGACACAGCCGGGAAGGTCCGGTGAGTAGGCAGAGAAACCCGTCTCCGTCGGCTCGATTACCACGAGGTACTTCATTGTTTCAACCCAGCCTGCTTGAGAATGCTGTTGTACGTGCCTGGGGCGAGGTCGTCGCCAGGCTTCCCGGGCACGGTGACCACGCTGGGCTTGTCGTCGTGTTTGAACTGCCGGTGGCTCCCGCGGGTCCGGGCAAGAACCCACCCGTCTTTTCGAAGCATTTTGAGCACGTCCCGAACCTTCATGCCGCAAGCTACGACCGCTTCGGCATCGTCCAGCGCAACGCCGCGCAAGTCCGGGTCACCACGGATGCGCTAGATTCCCGCCCCCAGTGCAGCGAACGGCCCGTTCTTGTGCACGACCTCGACCCAGTTGAAGCCGACGGACCGAAGGAGGTCGACGTGGTAGAGTACGGAGCGCGGCGAGTCCTCTTTGGCGATGTAGGCGAAGACGTGGTCGCGGTAGGCCTCATCGCGGAGCGCGCTGAGGTAGGATCCATAGCGTTTCCACATCGTGTCGTCGACGGCTAGATGGTCGTGCGCAACGAGGTCGCTGATCCAGAGTGAGCCGCCAGGTCTTAGCGCGCGTCGGATGGACCGGAAGACCGCCTCCCACTCGTCGTCCTCGCGCAGGTGGTGCAGGACCGCCGCGGCCAGCACGATGTCGTACTGCCCCGTCCCGAGGTCGAGGTCACGGATGTCGCCCTGGATCGCTCGCACCGCGCCCGACGTCGCGTCGCTGACACGCTCCACGGCGCGGTCCAGCATGGGCTGGCTCAGGTCGACGAGGTTCACCTCGATGTCAGGGAGACGGCCCGCGAGCTTGATGCTGTAGTTGCCCGCGCCGCACCCGATGTCCAGCACGCGACGGGCACTCGGCGTAGCCTGCGCGGCGGTCGTACTCACCAGATCGAGCACGAGCGCGGCGTCCATCGTGGACGTCTGCCCCGTTTCGAGGTTGGCAAACCGCTCGACATCGTGGTCAAACCGAGCGCGGATCTCTTCGACGGACGACTTCGCCCTCACGACCGCTGCGGCATCAGACCGGCTCGGCGCGCGTACTCGAACACGTTCCCCGCTTCGAGGATCGCCGCGACATCGCCGAGTGGGTCGAGGAGGAACGTGTCCCCCGTCGTTCGATTCGTCAGCTGTGCCGCCTTCGTATCGAGCACAAGGCGGTCATCGGTGCGGATGCGCTCGACGAGGCGCTCGCGGGTCTCGAACGGCACGAGGAAGCCACCGTCGACGGCGTTGCGGTAGAAGATCCGCGCGTAGCTCGACGCCACGACGGCCTCGATGCCCGCCACCTGGAGCGCGAAGGGCGCGTGCTCGCGCGACGACCCGCACCCAAAGTTGTCGCCGCCGATGACGATGCGGTAGTCGCTCGTGTAGGCGTCGGGCTGCGTGAGCGGACGGTCGCCGAAGGGCAGCCCCTGCTGGCCGGGCGGCACCGCGCTGAGGGCGTAGCGCCCGTAGAGCTGACGCTCCTCCGGCAGCGTCATGCTGTAGACGAGGTGCTCGGCCGGGATGATCTGGTCCGTGTCGATGTGGTCGCCGAGGACGTAGGCCTTTCCTTCGATGAGGGGTTTCATAAATCGTAGTAGTCTGAAATCGGCTGCGATGTCGAGTTCGGTCGCAGGTCCTATGTCACAGGTCACAGGTCGTCCAGGATAGACCTTCGACTTTTGACCTGCGACCTTAGACCAGCACCTCGCGTGGGTCCGTGATGACGCCGGTGAGCGCGGAGGCGGCGGTGGTGAGCGGCGAGGCGAGGTAGACGGCGGCCTGCTTCGAGCCCATGCGGCCGGGGTAGTTGCGGTTGGTCGTCGAGATCACGACCTCCGTGCCGTGCGTCCGCCCGAACGTGTCGATGGGACCGCCGAGACACGCCGCGCAGCTCGACTTGCCGACCTGGCAGCCCGACACCTGGAAGATGTCGAAGAGCGTCTGGCCGCCGACCGTGACCTCGTGGAGTTGCCGCCCGACTTCCGTCGTCGCCGGGACGATGAACGTGTCGATGACGACCTCTTGCCCCTGCAGCACCTTCGCCGCAGCGACAAAGTCTTCGAGCTTGCCACCCGTGCACGAGCCGACGTAGGCGCGGTCGAGCTTCGTGCCTGCGACCTCGCTCACGGCCGCCTTGTTGTCTGGCGCGTGTGGCTTCGCTACGACCGGCTCCATCGTCGCGACGTCGTAGACGTGCTCGGAATAATAGCGCGCGTCCGGGTCGCCGTAGACCGGCGTGTAGGCCGCGCGGTTCGTCCCCGCAGTGCGCTCGTTGACATAGGCGAAGGTCTTCTCGTCCGGCGCAATGATGCCATTCTTGCCGCCTGCCTCGATGGCCATGTTGCAGAGCGTCATCCGCTCTTCCATCGAGAGGTCGTAGACCGCCTCGCCGTCGAACTCCAGCGTGCGGTACGTCGCCCCGTCCGTGCCGATGTCGCCGATGGCGGCGAGGATGAGGTCCTTCGCCATGAGGTAGGGTGGCAACTCGCCCTCGAAGACGAACCGCATCGTGGCGGGCACCTTCACCCAGATCTTACCGGTGCCCATGATGAGCGCCGCGTCGGTGTTGCCCACGCCCGTCGAGAAGAGGCCGAACGCGCCCGATGTGCAGGTGTGCGAGTCCGTACCAAAGAGCGTGATGCCGGGGCGGTTGAACCCTTCCTCCGCGAGCCCGATGTGGCAGACGCCCTTGTAGCGGTCCGTGCCCACGTCGTAGTAGTGCGGCAGGTCGTGTTCCTTCGCGAAGGCGCGCAGGATGTCGACGTTGCGGTTGGCGTGGTGGTTGGTCGTGAAGATGTAGTGGTCGGGCATGATGACCAGCTTGTCGCGGTCCCACACCTGGGCATCCGCGCCGAACTCGCGCTGGAAGATGCCGATGGTCGGCGGCCCGCAGACGTCGTGCGTCATCAGCACGTCCACGTCGATCCACATCGTCTCGCCGGGCGCCACCCGGCCCCGCCCCGCATGCTGGGCGAGGATTTTTTCAGTTATGGTCATAGGTCAATGCAAGGTCACAGGTCGCACGTCCAAGGTCGCAGGTCGAGTAGCAAGGCCCGGGCCGTTTCTTGGACCTAGGACCTGCGACTCGGGACCTGCGACTCGCCGAAGGCGCTCAGGCGAACGACTGCATGATGCCGTCCGTGACGAAGGCGGCGCTGTCGGTTTCGTCGGCGTGGGCGGCGAGGCGGTTGAGCGCGTCGAGGTAGGCCGCGGCGGAGGCGCGGAGCACGTCGGTGGAGCGGGCAGCTCCCCGGAAGGCGAGGCCGTTGTCGTTCTTGATGACCACGTTCACCTCGCCGAGCGCATCGGCCCCTTCGGAAACGGAGCGGATGGTGTAGCTCGCGAGTTCATGCGTGCCGCCGACTGCCGTGCGGATAGCCCGGTAGAGCGCGTCCACCGGGCCGTCGCCCGAGGCGGACTGCTCGGTCGCGCTGTCCGACTTACGGCTGTAGAGCGTGATCGTCGCGCGCGGCTCCTCGTCGCTGCCGGTCGTGACGTGCATCGCGTCGAGGCGGTAGGTAGCGGTAGCGACAGGCCGCTGCTGGTCGTTGACGAGCGCGAGCAGGTCCTCGTCGTAGATCTCCTTCTTGCGGTCGGCGAGCGCCACGAACCGCTCGTAGATGCCGTCCTTCTCCGCTTCGGTGAGCACGACGCCCAGGCCGTCGAGGCGGCTGAAGAGGCCGTGGCGACCGGAGTGGCGGCCGAGCCTGATCTGCGCTGGGGCCTGCCCGACGTCTTCGGCGCGCATGATCTCGTACGTGTCGCGCCGCTTCAGCACGCCGTGCTGGTGGATGCCCGCCTCGTGGCTGAAGGCGTTCTTGCCGACGATGGCCTTGTTCGGCGGCACGGCGAAACCCACCGTGACGGCGACAAGCTTGCTCGCTTCCGTGAGGTGCGGCGTGGCGATGTTGGTGTGGATGCCCATCTCGCTTCCGCGCGTGCGGATGGCCATGGCGATCTCTTCGAGTGCCGCGTTGCCCGCCCGCTCGCCGATGCCGTTGAGGGTGCACTCGATCTGCCGCGCACCCGCCGAGACCGCCGCGAGCGAGTTGGCGCAGGCCAGCCCGAGGTCGTCGTGGCAATGGGCGGAGAGGATGACGTGTGGGAAGTCCTTGAGGCACGCCTTCGCTGCAGCAAAGTGCGCCGCGTACTCGTGCGGCAGACAGTAGCCCGTCGTGTCAGGGATGTTGATCGTCGTGGCGCCCGCCTCGGCCGCGGCAACGACGATCTCGCAGAGGTAGCTGGCATCTGTACGCCCGGCATCCTCGGCGCTGAACTCGACGTCGTCGGTGTATGTCTTGGCAAGGCGCACGGCGTCCTGTGCCATCCGCATCACCGTCTGCCGCTTCTCGGCGAGCGTGTTGCCGAAGCGCGGGTGCCCAAACTTGGCGTCGAGGTGGATGTCGCTCGTGGCGATGAAGGTGTGGATGCGGGTGCGCTGCCCCTCGCGGAGCGCGTCGCCGCAGGCGTGGATGTCGGCCTCGGTGGCGCGGCCGAGCGCGGCGATGACGGGCACATGCCCTGTTGGATTCTCGGGGCCATCGGCCAGCGTCGCAACAACGCGGCGGACAGCCTCGCGCTGGCCCGGCGACGAGATCGGGAAGCCCGCTTCGATGACGTCCACGCGCAGCCGTGCGAGGTGCCGGGCGATCTCGACCTTCTCGGCGAGCGTCATCGACGCGCCGGGTGCTTGTTCGCCGTCGCGCAGCGTGGTGTCAAAAATGACGATGGGGTCAGACATGGGATTCGGTGGGGTCGGGGGAGGTGAAGTGCTAGGGGTTGTGGCGGCGCGCCCGGTGCGGTCAGTGCAACGGACGCGAGGTAAGTCGCTGACAGCTTCTATGTTTGTACTGAAGAGCTCCCCTCCTGGACAGGAGGGGCCGGGGGTGGTCGATTGCCGCAGCGTGACAAGGCATCATGCTCGATCGATCTACCCCCTCCCGCTTCGCGGACTCCCCCTGTCCAGGGGGAGAACTGTGTTGATGTAACTCGGTCATCATTCCACCACCAGCGAGGCCCGCGACGGCGCGCGGAGGGCGTATTGCGCCACGCACCGCGCCATCGCCTCCGTGGAGACGGCGGTGCCTCCGTGGGCAGCGAGGTCGGCGGTGCGATACCCAGCGTCGAGCGCGCCCGTGACGCCCGCGCGAACGGCCGCCGCCGCCTCGGGACGGTCGAGCGCGTCGAAGAGCATCGCGCCGCTCAGGATGGCTGCGAGCGGGTTGGCAACGCCCTGCCCGGCGAGATCGGGGGCGCTGCCGTGAACGGGCTCGAACAGTCCAACGCGACCGCCGAGGCTGGCCGAGGGCAACAGGCCCAGCGAGCCAGGGAGCGTAGCCGCGAGGTCGGAGAGGATGTCGCCGAAGAGGTTGCTCGTCAGCACCACGTCGAAGCGGCGCGGGTTGCGGACAAGCTGCATCGCGGCGTTGTCGACGTACAAGTGATCAAGGTGCACGTCGGGATACTCCGCAGCGCCGATCTCGGAGACGAGGGCGCGCCACCGCCGCGACACGTCGAGCACGTTGGCCTTGTCTACGGACGTGACGCGCCGACCGCGCCGCCGCGCCCACTCGAACCCGACGCGCGCGATCCGCTCGATCTCGGCATCGGTGTAGCGCATCGTGTTGAAGGAGACGGTTTCGCCCGCCTCTTCGATGGTGCCGCGTGGCTCGCCGAAATAGATGCCACCCGTAAGTTCGCGCACGATGAGCAGGTCGGTGCCCGCTACGATCTCACGGCGCAGCGGCGACGCTCCGGCGAGCGTCTTCGGCACGCTCACAGGCCGCAGGTTGGCGAATGTCCCGAGCGCGCGCCGCAAGGCGAGCAAGCCGCGCTCGGGTCGCGTTTCCGGCGGCTGGTCGTTCCACGCTGGACCGCCGACCGCGCCCATGAACACGGCATCCGCCGCCAGGCACGCGGCGCGCGTCGCATCCGGCAGCGGCGCCCCCGTCGCGTCGATGGCTACGCCGCCCACGGCGTACTCCTCCACGTCGAGGAAGAACCCGTGCGCCTCGGCCACCGCGTCGAGCACGCCGAGCGCCGGTTCGGTCACCTCACGCCCGATGCCGTCGCCCGGCAGCCAGGCGATGCGGTAGGCGGTGGGTCGTGGGTTCAAGGTCATGGGTCGTTGGAAGTGCGAAGTCAGAAGTTTGAAGTAGGAGGTTTTGAGCAAACACAGTCGCTGTCTTCTCGGCTCGCCGTCTCGTCTAGGCTTCGACCTCCTGCGTGTCCTCTCGCTTGAGCCACGACATCATCCCGCGCAGCTTCTTGCCGACGCCTTCGATGGGGTGGCCCTTCGACGCAGCGCGCAGGCTGTGTAGCTCGGGGTTGCCCGCCTCGCAGTCGGCGATGAAGGCGCGGGCGAACGCACCGGACTGGACCTCGGCGAGGATCTCTTTCATCTCGGCCTTGACCGCGTCGGTGATGACGCGCGGGCCACGGGTGTAGCCGCCGTACTCCGCCGTGTCGCTGACGGAGAAGTTCATCCGCTCCAGGCCGCCCTCGTAGAAGAGATCGACGATGAGCTTGAGCTCGTGGAGGCACTCGTAGTAGGCCAGCTCGGGGGGATAGCCGGCCTCGGTGAGCGTCTCGAAGCCGGCCTTGATGAGTGCCTCGGCGCCCCCGCAGAGGACGGCCTGCTCGCCGAAGAGGTCGGTCTCGGTCTCGTCCTTGAAGTTGGTCTCGATCACGCCCGCGTGCGTCCCGCCGATGGCGTCGGCGTAGCTGAGCGCGAGGTCCATCGCCCCACCGCTGGCGTCCTGCGCGACGGCGACGAGGCACGGCACGCCCCCGCCCTGCTCATAGGTGCGCCGCACGAGGTGTCCCGGCGACTTCGGCGCGACCATGAATACGTCCACGTTGGCAGGCGGCTGGACCTGCCCGTAGTGGATGCTGAACCCGTGCCCGACGGCGAGCGCTTTGCCTGCCGAGAGGTTCGGCGCGACGGCGGCTTCGTAGACGCGCTTGTGGTGCTGGTCCGGGACGAGCAACATGATCACGTCCCCCCAGGCGGCGGCGGCAGCAGGCTCCATTACGCGCAGCCCGGCGGCCTCGGCGTGCGGCCACGAGCCCGACGACGCGCGGAGGCCCACGACGACCTCCACCCCGCTCTCCTGGAGGTTCAGCGCGTGGGCGTGGCCCTGGCTGCCATAGCCGATCACAGCGACACGTTTCGAGCGGATGAGGTCGGGATTGGCGGTGTAGTGAACGTTCATGCCGAAGTTAGAAGTACGAAGTGGGAAGGTTGAAGTGGCTGGGCTAAGCCGCATCGAGTTTGTCGCGCCGCATCGCGACGCGGCCGGAGCGAGCGACTTCGCGGAGGTCGTGCGGAGCGAGCATGGCGATGAAGGCGTTAACCTTGGCCGTCGGGCCAGTGGCCTCGAACGTGAAGGTGTCGGGCGTCACGTCGACCACCTTGGCGCGGAAGATGTCGGCGATGTCCTTGACCTCAGCGCGCGTGGCCGCCGTGTAGCCCACTTTGGCCAGGCACAACTCCCGCTCCACGATGCTCGCCGGGTCGAGGTCGGCCACGTCGAGCGTGTCGATGAGGCGGTCGAGGAGGCGCAGGATCTGTTTGATCTGCCGCCGCGTGCCGTTCGTGACGATGGTGAGGCGCGAGACGGTCGGGTCCTCGGTCGGCCCCACGGTGACGCTCTCCAGG
>JBCCRG010000147.1:0-8254 GCA_039208155.1 Bacteroidota bacterium
AGAAGTCGACTCCCCAGAATCGGGGAGGCACGCGGGCCGCGTATATTCCCGGCCTTGCCCGGATGGCGGAATTGGTAGACGCAGCAGACTCAAAATCTGCCGCCCGCGAGGGTGTGGGGGTTCGAGTCCCCCTCCGGGTACGAGTACCGAGCGTGTTGCAGAGTCGCAGCGCGCTCGCGTTGTGTTGAGGCAGGCAGTGGATGGGAGATACTCCGAGATGCTAGTTGGGCCGAACATTCAGGCCGTGGCTGCTGTAGAGACGTCTGCACCTCTTCTCGGCACCTCTCCGCCTCGTGTCCCTTCTACCTTGGTCCTGGCCGCGCTCAGCGGCGTGGACACTCACAGTGCTGCTCTCCCTCGTGGGAGCCGTCGGTTGCTCCTTCGTACCGGCCTCGCGCGCGCCTGAGCCAGTCGCTGCCCTGCCCGACGCGTTCGCCCAGGAAGACATCGCGGCGGCAGAGACGCTCGCCGTCTACGACCCGCAGGCGTGGTGGACCGGCTTCGCCGACCCCGTGCTGAACCGCCTCGTGGACTCGACGCTCACGGGCAACCTCGATCTCGCGGAGGCGGAGGCCCGCGTCGACCAGGTGGCCGCCCAAGCCCGCATCGCCCGGGCGGCGCTCTTCCCCGGGCTCAATGGCACAGGGAGCGCGTCGGCGCAGAACCAGTCGGCGACGAACAACCAGTTCAGCGCCTTCCAGGGCGGCGGAGACGAGGGGGGAGAGGGTGAGCCGCCCGGCGGTGAGGCCGGACCCACGTTGCCAGACCGCCTCGCCTTCGAGCAGTACTCGGTAGCCCTTGCGGCGTCGTACGAGCTCGACTTCTGGGGCCGTGTCCGCAACGAGACGCGCGCGGCCTACGCGAGTGCGGCCGCGACGGCCGCCGACCTGCAGACGGCCCGCCTCAGCGTGATCGCGGGCGTTGTCTCGACCTACTTCGAGGTCGTCGATCTCCGCCAGCGGATTGCGCTCACGCTCGCTACCGTCGACCTGCTCGCTGAGCGCGTCGATCTGACGGAGGAGCGCTACACGCGTGGCCTCGTCGGCTCGTTCGAGCTCTACCGCATCCTCCAGGACTACCGCACGACGCAGGCCAGCCTTCCTGTGCTCGAAGCAGACCTTACTGACGCCGAGGGCCGCCTCGCCGTCCTCGCGGGACGCTACGCCGGGCGGCTGGGTCCGCTCCTGCCGGACACGCTCGTCCCGGCGCTCGCGCTCGACCCCGTTCCGCCGGGGCAGCCTGCTGATCTGCTCCTGCAGCGCCCCGACGTGCGCGCGGCGGCCTACCGCTTCGAGGCGGCGCGCTACACCGTCGGCGCGCGCAAGGCGGCGCTGCTGCCGTCGGTAGCGCTCACGGGCCAACTCGGGATTCAGGGCCTCCAGCCCGATGACTTGTTAGACCTCGACAACTGGTTTTCGAGCCTCACGGCGAACCTCACGATGCCGCTCTTCCAGGGCGGGCGGCTGCGGGCGAACGTGAGCGCCGCCGAGGCGGCCTACGCCCAGCAGGCCGCCGCCTACGGGCGCACGGTGCTGACGGCGTTCCAGGAGGTCGAGAGCGCGCTCGAACGCTACGAGGAGGAGCGCCAACGCTTCGACTTCCTCCGCGATCAGCTCACCGACGCCCGCGACCAGGACACCGTCCAGACGACGCGCTTCGAGCAGGGCATCGGCGACTACACCGCCGTCCTCGACGCGCAGCGCAACCGCCTCCAAGTGCTGACGAGCCTCTCGGGCGCGCGCCGATCCGTCGCGCTGGCCCGCCTCGGGGTCTACCGCGCGCTCGGTGGCACCTGGGTCGCCGAGCCGCCAGAGCTGGCCATCGACCTGGTCGATGCTCCCGTGGCGCTGCCGAACGACTGAGTTGCCCCACGAACGCTGACACGCGACTTCGCCTCACCCATCACGATCGCCATGTCCACCTCCAAAGTCCTTCTCATCGCGGGCGGCATCCTCGTAGCGGGTGTGCTCATCGCGGTCGTGCTCGTGAGCAGGCGCACGGAGCCGCCGAAGCAGCCGCCGCCACCCCAGACGCCGCTCGTGCAGACGACAGAGATCGCCCTGGGCGGTGGCGCGCTTGCGGTGGGCGGGAGTGGTACCGTCCGGCCCCGCGCCGAGGTCGCGCTCGCGCCGCAGATCGCCGGGCGCGTTGTCTACGTGGCCCCGGCGCTCGTGAGCGGGGGGCGCGTCCAGCAGGGCGAGACGCTCGTCCGCATCGACCCCGCCGACTACGAGAACCGCGTTCAGCAGGCGCAGGCCGACGTCGAGCAGCAGCGGGTCACTGTCCGGCAGGCTGAGGAGGAGAGCCGCGTGGCGCGCGCTGAATACGACCGCTTCCAGGCCCGCCAGCAACGCCGCGCCGCCGATCCCTACGCAGGCATCGACGGCGACGACTATGCCGCCCGCATCGTCGCGTCGGAGGCGACGGCCGGCCCCGCCGACCCGCCACCAGGCGTCGAGACTTCTTCGACCGCGCCGGACTCCGCGCGGCTGGCGCTCGTCTTCCGCGAGCCGCAGCGGCAGGCCGCCGAGGCCGCGCTGGGCCGTGCCGAAGCGGCTCTTGCCGACGCCCAACTTGCGCTCGGGCGGACGAGCCTGACCGCGCCCTTCGCCGCCGTGGTGCGCTCGGAGACCGTAGACCGCGGCTCGTATGTCGCGCCGGGCCAGGCGCTCGCGCAGCTCTATGCCTCCGACGTGTTCGAGGTCGTCGTGCCGCTTTCGCAGGAGGACGCGGCCCTCCTGCCTGGGCTGTTCCAACTGCGCGCAGGCGTCGCCGACCGCCGCATCCCAGCGCGCGTCGTGGCGGCCTATGGCGGGGTGCGCTACGCCTGGGACGGCTACGTGGACCGTGCCGAATCGGCCCTCGACGAGACGACGCGCACCATCAACGCCGTCGTCCGCGTGCCCGCGCCGTTCCGGGGCGGCGAGCGCCTCGATGGGTTGGTCGGTGACGGCGCGCCGCCGCTCCTGGTCGGTTCGTTCGTGGACGTGCAGTTCCAGGGAGCCGAGGTCGAGGCTTACGCCGTCGTCCCGCGCCGCTCGCTCCGGCGGGGCAACGAGGTGTGGGTGATCGAGCAAGACAGCCTGCTGCGCATCGTGCCGGTGCGGGTGCTCCAGCAGACCGACAGCGACGTGTTCGTGGTCGCCGACCGCCTCGCCCCGAGGCAGCGCGTGGTCACGAGCGACCTCCAGGCCGTCACCGACGGGATGACCGTCCGCCTCGCCTCCGCCGTGCGCGAAGACGCCGGCTCGCAGACAGGTACCCAGGGCGGCGGCTCCGCGCAGAACTAGCGCCCCTCCTGGACAGAGCCTGCCCTCGCGAACGCGGGGGAGGGGCCGGGGGTGGTCGAGCGTCTAGCCTCGATGCGACCTGCGGCCCGATTCGTCCACCCCCTCCAACTCCCCCTGTCCAGGGGGAGAGCTTCTTCCAGTTCGTCACGACATTTAAGCCGATGCCCGACTCCGACACCGGTCGCTACACCGACGAGCAGATCGAGGCCTTCGAGCAGGAAGCACGGGAGGCTACTGGGCCCATCGCCTACATGGCGCGCAACGGCGTCGCGGCCAACCTGCTCATGCTCGCCATCATCGCGCTCGGCATCTTCGCGGGGCGCAGCATCGTGCAGGAGGTCTTCCCCGAGTTCTCGCTCGACGCCATCCAGACGACGGTGATCTACCCCGGCGCGACGCCTGAGGAGGTGGAGGAGTCCATCGTGCAGAAGATCGAGGAGGCCATTGAGGCCGTCGAGGGGATCAAGGAGATCAACGCCACGGCGGCCGAGGGGCGCGGCGTGGTGACGGCCGAACTCAAGCTCGGGGCCGATGTCAGCCAGGTACTCGACGACATCAAGTCGGAGGTCGATCAGATCACCACGTTCCCCGTGCAGGCCGAGGAGCCTTCGGTGCGCGAGCTCACCAACCGGCAGTCCGTCATCCGCATCGCCATTTACGGCGACGCCTCGGAGCGGACGCTCAAGGAACTCGCCTACCGCGCCGAAGACGAGCTGGCACAGCTGGAGGTTGTCTCGTTCGTGCAGGCGTCGTCGATCCGCGACTACGAGATCTCCATCGAGGTGTCGCAGGCGCAGCTCCGCGCCTACGGCCTGAGCCTCCCGCAGATCGCCCGCACCGTCGCTGCGAGCAGCCTCGACCTCCCGGCGGGCACCATCGACACGCGCGAGCAGCAGGTGCGCGTCCGCACGCTCGGCCAGAACTACACGCAGCAAGACTTCGAGGACATCGTCCTCCTGAGCCGCCCCAACGGGACCGTGCTGCGGCTCGGGCAGGTCGCCACCGTGCGCGACGCCTTCACCGACGCCGACCTCATCACGCGCTACAACGGCCAGCCCGCTGCCTTCGTCGAGGTCTTCCGCACGTCCGACGAGCGCGTCCTCGAAATCGCCGAGGCCGTCAACGCGTACCTCGAATCGGACCTCCGTCCCGCGCTGCCAGCGGGCGTCGAGATCGAGGTGTGGGACGACAACTCCGACGTGCTCCAGGACCGCCTGAGCCTGCTCCTCAAGAACGCGGGGATCGGCCTGGCGCTGGTGCTGCTCGCGCTCACGCTCTTTCTGAACCTGCGCCTCGCCTTCTGGACGGCGGTCGGCATCGGCGTCTCGTTCGTGGGAACGCTCTTCATCATGGCCTTGCTCGGCGTGAGCATCAACCTGCTCTCGCTCTTCGGCTTCATCCTCGCCATCGGCATCGTCGTGGACGACGCTATCGTCTCGGGCGAGAACATCTTCGCGGAGCGCGAGAAGGGGATGTCGGGCCAGGCCGCCGCGATCCGCGGCGCGCGGCGCATCGCGGTGCCGGTCACTTTCGCGGTCCTCACGACGGTCGCGGCGTTCTCGCCACTGCTGTTCGTCCCGGGCACGCTCGGCAAGATCCTCGGTGCGATCCCCATCGTCGTGATTGCGGTGCTGGCACTCTCGCTCGTCGAGTCGCTGTTCGTGCTTCCGCACCACCTCTCGAATCTGCCAGCCCCCGGCGAGGAATCGAACAACCCCGTCTCACGCTTCTTCGAGCGGCTCCGCAACGGCACCGACCGCCTGCTCAAGCGCTTCGTCAACGGCCCGCTCGACCGCGCGCTGCAGCTCGCCACCGACGCGCCTGCGATCATCATCGCGGGTGCCGTCGCCGTCCTGATTGTCGCGTTCTCGCTCATCCCGGCGGGGATTCTGAAGGTGCAGTTCTTCCCGGCCGTGGAGGGCGACGTGGTGATCGCGAGCCTGGAGATGCCGGTCGGGACGACCATCGAGGAGACGGAGGCCGTGGCGCTGCGGATCGAGGACGCGGGCCGCCGCGTGGCGGAGCGGCTGGAGCAGAACCGCCCCGAGGACACCCCGCCGCTCTTCGAGGCGCTCTACACGACGGTCGGGCAGGGGGCCGTCGATGGCGGGCCGGGCGGGGCCACCGGCGGGCAGCCGCAGGCCAACCTCGCGGCGATCAACCTGCGGCTCCTCACCGCCGAGGAGCGCGAAATCTCCGCCGTCCGCTTCGAGCAGCTCTGGCGCGACGAGGTCGGACCGCTCCCCGAGGCGCGCTCGTTCACGATCTCGTCCAACCTGATCTCCGTCGGGGAGCCCGTCGCGGTCGAGCTGTCGCACCCCGACGCCGCCACGCTCAACGAGATCACGGCGCGCGTGCAGGGTGAGTTGGGGCGCTTCAGCGGCGTGTTCGACATCCAGAGCGACGCCGACGCGGGGCTGCAGGAGGTGCAGGTGCGCCTCAAGCCTGCCGCGCGCACGCTCGGGCTCACGCTCCAGGATGTGGCCGGGCAGGTCCGCGCCGCGTTCTTCGGCGACGAGGCGCTGCGCGTCCAGCGCGGCCAGGAGGACGTGCGCGTCTACGTCCGCCTCCCCGAGGACGAGCGCGACGCCATCGCCGACGTGGAGCAATACCGCATCCAGGTGCCGAACGGCGGTCAGGTGCCGCTGCGTGAGGTCGCCGTGGCGAGCTTCGGCACCGCGCCCTCGTCGATCAACCGCAAGGACGGGCGGCGCGTCGTGACGGTCACTGCCGACGTGGACGCCGCCGTCGTGACGGGCCAGGAGGTCACGGGGCAACTCCGCAACGAGATTCTGCCCGCCGTCCAGCGGGACTACCCACAGCTGGTGTTCGACTTCGGCGGCGAGCAGCAGGAGCAGGCCGAGTCGGGCGCGGCGCTCGGGCGCGGCTTCGGGCTCGCGCTGCTGGTGATCTTCGCGCTCATCGCGATCCCGTTCCGCAGCTACATCCAGCCGCTCGTCATCATGGCGGCGATCCCGTTCGGCATCATCGGCGCGTTCATCGGCCACCTCCTCCTCGGCATCTCCGTCGGCATCCTGAGCCTCTTCGGCATCATCGGCCTCTCGGGCGTCGTCGTCAACGACTCGCTCGTGATGATCGACTTCATCAACGAGCGAAGGCGCAACGGCGCGCCCATGCGCGAGGCGATCATCGAGGGCGCGAAGGAGCGCTTCCGCCCGATCCTCCTCACCACCGTGACGACGTTCCTGGGCGTGGCCCCGATCACGTTCGAGCAGAGCCTCCAGGCGCAGTTCCTCATCCCGATGGCCGCCAGCCTCGGCTTCGGGATCGTCTTCGCGACGGGCGTGCTGATGCTCCTCGTCCCGGCGCTCGCCATGATCGAGTACAAGGCCAAGCGCGGCTTCAAGACGGTGGTCCTCCGGCGCGATGAGGACGAAGTCGAGGTCGTCCACGGCGGCTTCGGCGCAGGACCGGACGACGACTTCGGCGGCGACGGCGCAGGCGAGGTGGCGGAGCGCGAGCGGGCGTGACGCTCATGTTCGCACGTTCACGAGCAGGTGTGGGAAGGTTCGTGGTGCTTCCTAATGGTGTTGCCGGTATGGTTCCCCCCGCTTGTACGCCTGCGACGGCGCACAAGCTGTCCCCCTCGGCGTCGAGGGGGACAGTCCGAGGAGCGAAGGCGACGCAGGACGGGGGGAGCCGTGCCGAGCGTGAGCCCGCGTGATCCTCGCGTCCACACGTTCATACCCCCACACGTTCATACCCCTCCGCTCTACTCGTGTCGCAGCGCCTCGATGGGCGGGAGCTTGGCGGCGCGCCACGCCGGGTAGGTGCCGAAGACGAGCCCGATCACGAGCGCGACGGTCAGCACGACGGCGACGGTCGAGGGCGTCAGCGCGGCCCGGAACGGGATCTCGGCCCACGTGCGGATGAGCGGCGTCGCGGCCCACACCGTCGCCAGCCCCAGCGCGAGGCCCGCGAGGCAGCCCGCGAACGAGATCGCCACGGACTCCGCGAGGAACTGCGCGAGCACGTCGCCGCGCCGGGCCCCTGTGGCCTTGCGCACGCCGATCTCGCGCGTCCGCTCCGTGATCGAGACGAGAAGCACGTTCATCACGCCCACGCCGCCGACCACGACCGCGATGCCGGTGATAAGGCCCATGATGAGCTTGAAGGCGCGCATCCCCTGCCGCGCCTGCTCCACACGGCTCGCGTTGGTCGCCACCCGGAAGCCCGCCATGCCCGCCGCAGTGTGCGTGTCCAGCCAGGATTCCACGCGCGCCTGCACGGCGGGGACCTCTTCGATCTGGGTAGCCTGCACGGTCAGCGTCGGCGGGGCGGCGGCGGCGAACGTGTCTGGCGCGGCTCCCAACGCCACCACGACGGCGGCGGGGTCGTTTTCCCCGCTGTTGCCGAGGACGCCCACTACCTCGACGGTGTCGGAGCCGAACGCGAGCCGCTGCCCGAGGGCCTCGGCGGGCGTGTTCGCGACACGCGCGGCGAGGGGCTCGTTCACCAACGCCGGGGCCCAGGCAGGGTGCGGTACGGTCGTCTCGTCAGGAAGATCGGTGTCCTCCAGCAGTCGCCCCGCGACGGTCTCGGCCTCGCGCAGCACGAGCAGGCGCGGGAGCACCGCCTGCACGACGGCCCCGACGCGCACCGAGTCGGCGGGCGGCGCGCCTACCACGTGCACCAGCATCGAGCGGGCCTGCGTCAGAACGGCGTCGGCGGTCTCGGCTAGCTCGGCCTGGAGCGCGTGCAGGTCGGCCACGGTGAGCGTCGGCGGGTCCTCGACGGGGACGTAGAGGCCGTCCACGGTCTGCCCCGCGTGCGGCGTGAAGGTGACGACCTGGAGGCCGGTCGTCTCCATGATCTGCGAGCGGGCGTAGCGCTCCAGCCCGTCGGCGAGCGACAGGATGGCCACGAGCGCCCCCACGCCGATCACGATGCCGAGCGTCGAGAGCGTCGTGTGGAGCGGGTTGGTGCGGAGCGTCTGGAGCGCG
>JBCCRG010000148.1:0-8243 GCA_039208155.1 Bacteroidota bacterium
GATCATCGCCGCCGACTACACGTTCGAGAACGTAGAGCGCGTCACCCGCGCGACCGGTCAGTGGCTCCACGCCACGTACGGCCCTGACGCCTCCGTCGTGATCGGCTACGACTGCCGCTTCCTCGGCGACCAGTTTGCGGCACGCGCCGCGCAGGTCTTCGCCTCCATGGGCATCCGCGTCCAACTCGCCGACAGCTTCGTGACGACGCCCGCCGTCAGCTGGGCTACCGAGGCCTACGGGCACAGCGCGGGCATCGTCATCACGGCAAGCCACAACCCGCCCGCCTACAACGGCTTCAAGATCAAGGCGCACTTCGGCGGCCCGGCCTCGCCCGCCATGATCGCCGACGTGGAAGCGCAGCTCGACCAGCTCGCGGACGGCTTCGAGAAAAAGCCGGTGCAGGCGCTCATGGACGCCGGGCTGATCGAGCACATCGATCTCGGGAGCGCGTTCACGGCCATCCTCGCCGAGCGCATCGACACGGACGCGATCAAGGCGTCCGGACTCAAGTTCGCCTACGATGCGATGTACGGGGCGGGCCAGGGCGCGCTCACCGCGCTCCTCGGTGCCGACAGCGTCGTGGAACTGCACCACGACCTCAACCCCGGCATGCACGGGCAAGCCCCCGAACCCATCGACCGTAACCTCGGCGGGCTCTCAGAGGCCGTCGTGGCGCATGGCTGCGCGGCGGGCCTAGCGACGGATGGCGACGCCGACCGCATCGGGATGTACGACGAGACCGGCACCTTCGTCGACTCGCACAAGATCCTGGCGCTGCTCGTCAAGTACCTCTCCCAGGAGAAAGGCCTCGACGGCATCGTGGTGAAGACGTTCTCCACGACGGACATGCTCGGCAAGATGGCCGACGCCTACGGGCTGGAGGCGGTCACGACGCCCATCGGCTTCAAGTACATCGGCCCCATCATCGTCGAGCGCGACGTGCTCGTGGGCGGCGAGGAGTCCGGCGGCATGGCGATCAAGGGCCACATCCCCGAGCGCGACGGCCTCTTCATCGGGCTGACCGTGGTGGAGATGATGGTCAAGCGCGGCAAGAAGCTCTCGGAGCTCGTGCAGGAACTCTTCGACGAGTTCGGCGAGCACCGCCAGAGCCGCAACGACCTCCACACGACCGAGGCAAAGAAGCAGGCGTTCCTGAAGCGACTCAGCGAGGACAGCCTCAGCGACATCAACGGCCGCTCTGTCGCGAAGACGGAGACCATCGACGGCTACAAATTCCGCGTGGACGGCGGCTGGCTGATGTTCCGCCCCTCGGGCACGGAGCCCGTCCTGCGCGTCTACTCGGAGGCGACCACGCAGGAGGAGGCCGACGCGCTCGTCGCCGACGGCGTGGCGCTGGTTGGGTAGCACCGGTTCGCAGAAGCACGATGGCCGGGGCGGTTTGCGGACCGCCTCGGCGCGTTGTGGGCCGTTCTGCTTGCCTCAGAACGTCAGGTCGAGCGGGTTGACCTCCGCCTCCTGGATCGGGGCCGTCCGCCAGCCAAGACGCACCGGCACCTCATGGAGCCGCGCTGCGCCGAGACGCCGCCAGAAATGCACCAGCCCTGGCGCCAGCACTCGCACGACCGCTACGCCGATATCGGGGTCGGTCTGGTCGATGGCATACACCGGAATGCCGAGCGCGTCGAGGCGGTCGAGCACCGCGTCCAGGTCGAGCGCGGGCACGGCCGGCGGCGCGACAGGCGTGCCCGTGGGGAAAAGGTGCGGCAGGTCGTCGAGCGTTGCCGTGTCGGCCCAGGTGGCGGGGCTCGGCTCGGCCGGGTTGTCTGTGGCTGGCTGCATCTGGGCAACCTCGAAGACGGCGGAGGTTGCCGCCGTGGTGTACGTCGCGGCCGCCCCGAAACCGATCACCCAGCCCGGCGGGCCGTCCATCCGCCTCGATGCCGCCGCCACGGCGGGCACGCCAAGGTCGGTCGTGATGTCGAACACGTCGAGCGTGCGGCCCTGAGCTGCCAGCGTCTCTGCATAGGTGGCGAGCCGGGGCTCATCGAGAGCCGCGAGGTCGAGAGCAGGACGCGGGACGCGGTTGTACCACCAGATTGCCACGGCGTCGCGCTCGATGAGTTCGCGCAGGCCGCGCCACGCCGCGTCGCGGAACGAGGTCCCGGCAGCGCAGCCGTTGCTGGTCGGGAGGGCATACCGCTCGCCGTCCTCGGGCGCACCGTAGAACGCACCCGCTGCCGGAAACCAGCGCGTCGCGACGCCATCGGATGCGGCCCCACCAATCGCCGTTGCCTCGACCCAGCGGATGCGCAGGTCCGGGTCGAGCGGGTGCGGCACAGCAACCATCGAGCGGAGGTGCGACGGCGTCGGGGTGGCGCGCTGCCGTTCGCTGTGTAGGTCGACGGCGGCGGGCAGCAGCGCGGCAGGCCCGAGGTCGCGGGCGGTCGCCCAGCGATGCGGGAGCGCGTCGCGCCAGGTACCGGAGAAGCGCTCGATGGCCTCGAAGGTGGCGCTGCGTAGGGCATCCTCTTCGCTCCATCCCTGTCCCCCAGCGACCTGCTGCTCGTTCGCTTTCAGGGCGTCGAGCGTGGCCGGAGATCGGTGCATGCGGAAGCGTACGACGGCATTGTAGAGCCCGGCGTCGCTCGCCTGCGTTTGGAGATGCTGGGCGAACCCGGTCACTGGGCTCAGCCAGTCGCGGTAGGTCGGTGGCGCTTTCGGTTCCGCGCGCAGTGCGTGCGAGGGACGCGGGACGACCGGGTGCGCCTCCACTCGCCCGTCGATGCTGAGCCGGACCCACCGGCGTGCCCAGGCTGTGTCCACGCTGCTCTGCGCGACGTAGCTGGCGACCAGCGCAGCCAGCGGAACCGTGAGCGGCGTCGGTGCGCCAGCCTTCACCGGCGCGCCGATACGACGCGCGGGTTGGTTGTGCCGGAGGCGCGCCTGCAAGCAATCGATGCTGACGTCCTCCCCGAGACGCATTACCCAGACGTCCGTCCTAGCCGGAACAACGAGCAGCGTCCGAGGCTGACGCTGCGCCGCTGCCAGGGTCTCCTCGCTCAGCGCGTCATCGGTGATGAGAACCTGCCACACGGCGGCCTCTGACGGCATGGTGTCCGGGCACTCGTCCTCCTGATGCACCTGAAAGCCCCAGGCCGCGAGTGCGTCGTGCATCAGCGCCCCCTCCTCACCCGTTCTCCCCTCTTCACCCGTCCTCGGGGCAAGGCGAAACCGCTGTGCCCTGATGTGCTCTAGGGCGTCCTCGGGATTCGCGCCGAGTCGCTTCCACCGGGCAGCGCTGGCCGGATTCAGCGGCTCAGCCAGCGCGAGTGCCAGGCCTGCGCCAGCCAGGACGCGTCCGAGTTCCTCCTCGACACGGTCGGGGTCGAGGTGGAGAGCGCGCAGCGTGCGGGCCAGGTCGGGGTTCGTCACGACCGCCAGCGAGTCCGGGCGTTGCACGAGGAGGGTGCCATCGTGATCGAGAAGGCGGGTGTCAGGTGCAGGATAAAAGCGGTAAGACATCACGGGTCGGTCTGCAGGGGGACTACAAAAAGGACGAGGAAGGATATCCCTCCCCCGTCCGCCGCAGGTAGAGCCTACGGCGTGCTTAGAAGTAGCACTTGACGCAAGGGCCGCCGCAGTAATTCGTCGCGAGGGGCCCGTTGAGCGCGACGGTGCGGCTGTCCCAGATTCCGAGAGTCGAGGTCGAGATGCGCATAGCGATATCAGGTTGAGGCATGCTGGCGGGCCGCGATGACCCGCTCTTCCTCCTATGCTGGCTTCCCCTGCACTTTTTGTCACGGCCCCTCAAAAAAAGTCGGACCCGCCATAAAAATCTTGGACCTGTCACCCGGGCTCAGGCCGTGGATCCCGGGCGTAGACGAAAACTGACCAATTGGGCGTGCAGCCGCTCGCACTCCGCAAGGACGACCGAGCACGACACAGGAGGCTGCGCGCGCGACGTGCGCGGCAACGCGAAGCCGGTCGAGCGCTCCACGGCCGCATACCAGTGCGTCGCCCACACCCCATCTGTGGCGCGCGGCCCGGGCTTCCAGGCGAGCATCGCCGGGTCGAACGAGACGCCGAGCGCCGCACAGAGGGCACGGAGCATCCCGGGTGGGTCGGCCAGGATGTCGCGCGCCTGCACGACGGGCGGGGCGGCACCGTCGCGGTCCGCGATGCGCTGAAACAGCTCGACCTGCTGAGGCAACCCTGTGTCCTCGACCCGCACGTTCGCCCCGAGCACCTTCACGAGCGAAGCCAGCATGGGAGCAGGCTCACGGAGCAGGAACGCGTGGCGGAAGCCTGGGGCGTCGAGCCAGGCACGCTCGACCGTCGGCAGCAGGTGGTGTGCCATGTGCTTCTGGTACCAGATCGGCGCACCGCTTGGAACAGGCCCAGCGAGATGCGCGGCCACGACCCGCCAGTCGGTAGGCTGGCTGGCGAGGATGTCGCCACGGCCGGGGTGCTGGAGGCCCGTCGCCGCGAGGTAGTGCGCGTAGAGGGGCTCGTCCACCACAGCCGTGTCGGCGCGGCTGCCCCACGACCGCATCAGCGCCGTCGACAGGTTGCGCGGCCCCGACCACATGGCAATGCGGACTGGAGCGAAATCACGAGACGGCGTGGACGAACTCATCGTGCTGGCAGGCAATGCACACGCACGATACGGCTGAAACGCGCGAGGCCGGTCGCCCCCAACGGACAACCGGCCTCGCTTGCGTCTGGACAGGGCGGTGTGGTTACGGGTAGCGCTGGCGCATCTCCGCGACCACGCCTGCGAAGCGGTCCACGTCCACGAGCCAGTTCGCCGAGCGCCCCTGGAGGATCTCGTCCATCGGGAGGAAGCGCTCCGTTGGGCCCGCGACGATGATGCCGACGATCTGCCAGCCCGCCTTGGGGAAGTAGCCGAGCACCGGGCCGCCGGACGCGCCGGGCGTGGTGTCGCCGTCGTGCGCGACGACCGTGCGATCGCCGGACATGCGGCCGTAGAACTGCGTGCCCCAGTCGGCCCCCATGCGCTCGCCGTCGTACCAGTCGCCGGAGTAGCCGACGGCTGCGAACTCGGGCGCGGACCGGCCGGCCATCGGGACCATCCACTCGTCCTGGATCGAGCGGAGGCCGAAGTAGCCGAGTTGGGTGCCGAGCGGCTGGTCGAGGATGCTCACGGCGAAGTCCTCGGAGTTGGCCGTGCGCGGCGGGATCGCCTCGGCGTAGGTCGAGGTGACGGTGGCGTAGGTGCCCAGCGGCGTCTCGCCGCGGTCGTAGAGCGGGACGAAGATGGCGTTGGTGAGGCTGCCGTCGGGCTTGCGGCCGTAGCAGTGCGCGGCGGTGAGGATGTGGCGCGGGCCCACGAGCGCCGCCGTGCAGGTGCCGCCCTCGGTGATGAGCCGCCCGATGCGGCTGTAGGGGGCCGCCTGCTCGGGGATGCCGCGGTCGTCGCGGCCGAAGATGGCGCGCGCGTCGGCCTGCTTCTCCAGGGTGAGGTCGAGCGCGACGGGTCCGAGGTCGCTGTCGAGGTCGCCGTAGCTGGCCTCGGACGGGTCGCCGTCCACGGAGAAGCCGGGCAGGTCCACGTCGGCCATCATCTCGGCGTCGAACTGGACGAACTCGACGGGGGCCGCGTCCGTCGTGCCCTCGGCGAAGAGCGCCGCCCGCTCGGCCGCGTAGGATTCGAGCGCGGCCGCATCGTCAATGCCAGGCTTCTCGCCCTGCCACGCGCCGATGGTGTCGGGCAGGCTGGCGATGGCGTCGCTAGTGTCGGTGACGAGCGGCGGGGTGCCGCAGGCCGTGAGGAGAAGGGCACAGAGCGCTGTGCAGACGGGAAGGAAGCGAGTCATGTCGGTAGACGAGGGTGCTGAGGGAACGCCGCGGCCAAGCTACAGCGAGCCCGGCAGGGTCGGCGAACGTGGGGCAAGAAACGATCCGGTCGAGCCGGTTGGTGCAGCCGACACCTCCCCGGTTCAGGGGATGCGAGCGATTGACGATGAAGCACGCCGACGCCGAGCGCTGCGGCAGACGCCTTCTTCCTCTTCACTCTTGACCCTGCACTCTTGACTCTCCCGTCGCACCGACGTGTGCCTCGGCCTCCGCCTGCATCCGGCGGAGGATGTTGAACAGCCCGCCCTGGCGCGTGGCCGTGAGCGCCTCGGTGAGGCCCGATTCCTTCAGAAAGCTGGGGTCGAGGTCGACGATCTGCTCCGGCGGGAGCCCGTCGAGGCCGCGCACGAGCAGGGCCACCATGCCCTTGACGATCTGCGCGTCGGCGAAACCGTGGTAGCGCATCGCGGCGGCGGCGCGGTCGTAGTCGGCGTGGAGGTAGACGAGCGACGTGCAGCCGCGCACGCGGTGGCGCTCGTCCTTGGCGTCGTCGGGGTAGTCGCCGAGGCGGTCGGCGTAGTCGAGCAGCAGCATCGTGCGGGTGAGCTTGTCGAGCGACGCGCTCTCCTCGACGAAGCGGGCGAGGTCGGGGGGGAGCATGAGGTGTGGAGGTGTGGAGGTGTGGAGGTGTGGAGGTGTGGAGGTGTGGAGGTGTGGAGGTGTGGAGGTGAAAGCAACTCGGGCCAGGGCGTCCTGTCAAGCGAAGTCGGTGGGCATTGTCTTTGCCGTTTCCCTGCCTGGCTTCTCGTCGTTTCTTCCTAGTCGTTTCTTTCTCTTGGCTGGTCACTCGATTACCTGGCGCTCTGATCCATGCGTGTTCTCGTACTCCTGCTCGCCCTCCTCCCCCTCGCTGCACGCGCGCAATCGCCCGCGGGTGAGCGCGCAGCACGGCTCGCACAGGGCATCAACGTGTCGTGGCTGGAGCAGTACTGGCTCGGGACGCCCAACCTCGCCGAGGCGCCGCTGTGGCCCGCCGAGTTCGAGAAGATGGCCTACTACGGCTTCGAGACCGTCCGCCTCCCAATCGCATTCGACGTGTTCGCAGATAGCGACGCGCCGTACACGGTAGACCCGGCGCTGTGGATGGTCCTCGACGACATCGTGGACGCGGCGATGGATACGGGGCTGCTGCTCGTCCTCGACAACCACCACGGGCGGATGGAGGACACCACCTTCGAGGCGGAACTGCCACGCCACGTCGGGATCGTCGCGCAGATGGCCGCGCGCTATGCCGACACCGACCCGGACCGCGTGCTGTTCGAGCTCTACAACGAGCCGCACGACCTCTCGAACGAGCGCTGGCACACGTTCCTCCGCGCCGCCATCGACACGGTGCGGCAGGCGGCTCCCGGCCACACGCTCGTCTACGGCGGCATCGACTACAACGGCGTCGAGGGCCTGCTCGCGCTCGACCCGACGCTGGACGACAACGTGATCTACGCGGTCCACGTCTACGAGCCGCTGCTCTTCACGCACCAGGGCGCGGAGTGGCTCGGCCCCGCTGCCGCCACGACCGGCGTGCCGTTTCCCTACAACCCCGACACGATGCCACCGCTCGCGCCCGAAGCGGTGGGCACAGCGGCGGAGGCCCTCTACACCGCCTATCCCGAACAAGGCACGGTAGCCTACGTGCAGGGCCGTCTCGCCGAGGCTACCGACTGGGCCGCTGCGAACACGGTCCCGCTCTGGCTCGGCGAGTTCGGGACGTATAAGCGCTACGCTGAGAGCACGGCTATGGCCAACTACGCCGCCGCGCTCGTTGATGCGGCGGTAGCATCCGGGATCCCGTGGGCCTACTGGGAATGGCGCGACACCTTCGGGATCCACCGTGGCGACGGGACGCTACCGACGCGCTCCGACGATGTCATTGCCTCGCTCCTCGATGCGTTGCAGCTTATCGTCGTTGACACGGAGCCCGCGATTCCGACGCAGACCGCGCTGACCGTCTACCCGAATCCGACGACCGAGCGCGTCCTCGTGGAAGGCGCGCGTCTCAACCGAGTCGAGGTCTACGACTTACTCGGCCGCCAGCACGCCCACGCCGACGGCGGCCGTGCGGGTCGCCTAGAACTCGTCCTGCCTGACACGCCGGGTGTCTACGTGCTGCGCATCGCCCACGCTGACGGGGTCACGACGCGGCGCGTGACACGGTGGTAGCGGCGGGGGCCCCGTCCTCCACGAACTGCTGGTAGTGCTCCCAGCGCTCCAGGATGTGGGCGACGTAGGTGACCGGTTCGAGGCCCCGACAGAAACCGTATTTCACGACCGGATCGGTGTAGACCGCACGCTTCGACTTCTGGAGCAGCCAGTACGCCACGTCGGCCCACACATCGGGGTCGTCGCCGTGCTTGACCGCGAGCCGCCGCGCGTCCTCGACGTGCCCGTGCCCGGTGTTGTACGACCC
>JBCCRG010000149.1:0-8195 GCA_039208155.1 Bacteroidota bacterium
GGCGACTGTGGTCCAGGCGAGGACGGCACGCCAGGGGGCGCGGCGGGCGGCCACTTCAACCCCGGCGGCCACGACCACGGAGCCCCATCCGACGACGCTGCCGAGCGCCACAAAGGCGACCTCGGCAACATCGAGGCAAACGAGGAGGGGCTCGCGGAAGGCACGTTCGACGACACAGTCCTGCGTCTCGATGGCGAGACGAGCATCGTCGGCAAGGCATTCATCGTCCACGCCGACGCGGACGACCTGACGAGCCAACCCACGGGGGCCGCCGGGGCGCGCGTCGGGTGCGGAATCATCGCGATGAGCGGATCCGCGATGTAGTCCCGCTTGCATCGCGCTGTGCCGTGTGTAGTCCCGTACCCGTGCTTCTCGCGCTCACGGTCCTCGCCCTGGGCGGCTGCCAGCCTTCGCTGTCGGGGGCGTCAGCGGCGAAGAGCGAAGACCTCATCGCGGTGACGGAGGACCCGGTCGCGGTGGCCTATGGCCAGGCGTGCGCCTACGCCTACGACAACCGCCTCGTCACCGTCGAGGGAGTGCTGCACCTGAGGCCGCGTCTGCTCTACTGCTCGGCCGGGGGGAACGCACCCAGCGGGCGGGCCTGCCAGCTCAAGCTGCTCCCCGATGCCGAGGCGCCCACGGGCGACGTCGAGACGGAGCGGCGCTACTTCACAGCGCTCATCGAGGACGGGCGTGGTCCGAGCCAACTCAACCCGCGCGGCTACGGCAGCGGCTTCCAGCCCGTCACCGTGTTCGATGCCGACAGCGTCGTGGTGAGTCCCACAGACCGGGTGCGCGTCACAGGGATGCTGCGCGTCCGCGACCTCTTCGCGCGTGACCTTGACGCGGATGGCAACCCCATCGGCTGCACGATCACCGAGGTGCAACGGATTGAGCGCGTGGACACGAGCGCCGATACGGGTGCATCGGGCGCGGGCACGTCCGACGGGGATGGCTGATTGTTCGGATCGGGTACACCAGGCGAGGCTGTTCGCCCGTTGTCGGCACGCTCCTCTGATTGCTCCCCCTCTGACCCCGGCCTTACGGACTCGCTGCCTCGTGATCCCTCGCCTCCTCCTCGTCTTGGTGCTCTCGTGTGCGGCGTCGGCGGTGTCCGCCCAGGTGCTGCGGGGGACCGTCGTAGGTGAACGTGGGCAACCCCTCGCCGGCGCCTCGGTGGCGCTCGTCGGGGCAACAGAATCCGGAACGACGACCGACGCGACCGGGCGCTTCCGACTTCGTCTGCCGAGCCTCCCGGCAACCGTCGAGGTGCGCTTTCTTGGCTACGAGCCGCAGCGGCTGTCGTTCGAGCGTGGTGATCTGCTGGAGGTAACCATTCGTCTCCGTCCGCGCGTCTTCGAACTCGACGGGCTGGACGTAGCGGGGGAGAACCGCGCCGTGACGCTCATGCGTGAGGTCATCCGTCGCAAGCAAGCGCGCCGTGCCACGCTGCAGCCGTACACCGCCGAGCACTACACCCGCTTCACGCTGCGCCGCCGTGGCGAGGTTATCCGCGTCACCGAGGCGCTGAGCGACGTCTACGTGCGCCCCTCACAAGCCGACGAGGGCGAGAGCCGACGCGAGATCGCGCTCGCCCGGCACCGCCGCCCCGCGGGGCGCGCCTTCCGCTACGCTGGCATCGTGCCCGTCCCTGATTTCTACCTCGACGACGAGGTCATCCTCGACGGCTTCCGCTTCATCGGCCCGACGCACCCGGACGCGCTCGATGTCTACGACTTCCGCGTCGGCGACCGGATCGAGGAGGACGGGCGGGTGCTCTGGGAGGTGTCCGTGCGGCCGCGCTCGGCCCTCGCGTCGGCGTTCGAGGGACGCCTGCGCGTGGTCGATAGCGTCTTCGTGCTCGCCGAGGCCGAGCTGCGCCCGTCGGTCACGCTCGAGAAGGAGCCCCCTGTGGAGAACTGGGCTGCGACGTATCGGCAGACGTTCGCTCCTCCAACAGGCGCACCGGCATCGCTGGCGGACTCGGTGTGGCTCTCCGACCGCTTCGAGATCGTGGGGCGCGTCGATATCGGCATGCCCGGCGCGTATCTGCCGACCGTGCGCACGGAGCAGACGACGGTCGTCACGAGTCGTCGCCCGGGGGCGGTGGGCAGCGACAGCCTGTTTGCCGGTGGTGAGCGTACCATCGAACCGCCCGGCATCTATCGGGGGCGCGATATCTACGCCACGGGGCGCTCCCTCGCGCCGCCCGACGACGACGAGGCGCGGGTACTGCGCGCGAGCACGCGCCCGCTTCGCGCCTCGCTCATCCCCGAGGGCTTGCTGCGAAACTACGTCCCGTTGCCGGTCGAGGAGGCTCCAGAGGAAGTCGTCACCGATGCGCTGGCCCGTCCGGTGCCGCGCGTCGCCGAGAGCATCGAGCTGTGGTACAACCGTGTGCAGGGCGTGTACGTCGGGGTCCGCCCGCGCTTCGGGTTCGGGGACAATGTCGCTGTACGACCGCGCCTCGGCATCGCCACGTCCAACGTGCGCCTCGATGCGGGTCTGCGCCTTGATGCGCGGCTGCCGGTGCGGCTTGGCCCCGAGCGGGTCGTCGGTTTTGCCGAGGGCGGCGTGGCGACGGTGCCGTTCGAGCCGTCGTCGGTGTATCCCCAGATGCTGCTCTCAGTGCCGACCTACGTCGGATGGGCAGACTACCACGACTACCTGAGGCGCACGCGCGTCCGCGCCGGGCTATCGTGGACGACCGACTTTGTCCGCGTCGAGATCGCGGGGCAGCTTGCGCAGCACGACTCGCTCTCCAACGGCACCGACTACGAAGGCATGTTCGTCGGCGACGGGCAGCGTCCCAACGCGGAGGCTGCGCCCGGCGCGTGGCGGGCCGTCGAGGCGGACGTTGGGCTGGGCGCGGTGCCAGGCTGGGCCGCCCGGCCCGACGGCGTCTATGCCGAGATCCGCAGTCAGTTGGGACAGTTCGACCCAGACGAAGGCGAAGCGGCGAACGTGGTGCGGTTTTCTGGCGAGGTCGGCGGGCGCGTCGCCACGCTCTTCCGGCGGCGGCCCGAGCCTGCCGCGCTCTACGCGCGCCTCTCCGCAGGCTGGGTGAACGACGGCACCCCCCTGCAACTCCGCCCCCGCTTCGAGACGCGCGCCGGCAGCTTCAGCGGCTTCGGGGTGATGCGCACGCTCGCCAGCCCACCTGCTTCGACGCCGCGGTACGTCCAACTCGCGTGGGAGCACGACTTCGGACGCAGCCTCTTCGAGACGGTCGGGCTCCCCACAGGCATCGCCGTGACGGGCGGACACCTGTGGACCGACGGCGCGGCGAGCGCGCACGAGGTCGGGGTGTCGCTGCTCCGCCCGTTCCGTTTCCCCGTGCGGATCGACAGTGCATTCCGGCTGGACGAAGGGGGCTGGTTCATCGGGGTCGGGCTAGCACGGTGAGGCGACGGTGACAGCAGGACTGGCACCCGCCGGGCAGTATCTTCGCCGGGCACGAACGACCCGCCGTCTCCCATGCCCGATACTACCGCCGACGCGTCCCAGACGCAGGAGCAAGCCAGTCTTTTCCCGCTGCCCGCCGACAAGAAGAAGCGCGCGGGCGCGACGCCGCTCATGCGGCAGTACTGGAAGATCAAGGACCGCCACCCGGGCGCGCTTTTGCTCTTCCGCATGGGCGACTTCTACGAGACGTTCGAGCGCGACGCCGAGATCGTGGCCGATGTGCTCGGGATCACGCTCACAAAGCGCGGCAACGGGGCCGCCGAGGACATCCCGCTTGCGGGCTTTCCGCACCACGCCCTCGAAACGCACCTCCCCAAGCTCGTCAGCGCGGGGTACCGCGTCGCCGTGTGCGAGCAACTCGAAGACGCCAAGTTCGCTCGCAAAATCGTCAAGCGCGACGTGGTGGAGGTCGTGACGCCCGGCGTGGCGATGCGCGACCAGCTGCTCTCGGCGAAGCACGCCCATTACCTCGCCGCTGCCGTCTGGGGCACGACAAGGCACACGCAGGGCCGCGTTGGTTTCGCGTTCGTGGACGCCTCTACCGGCGCGTTCTTTGTCGCTGAGGCGGCCGCGGCCGATTTCGAGGGGCTCCTGCAGACGGTTGGACCGGCGGAGCTGCTCATCGACAAGCGGCAGAAGAAGCAGCTACAGGGCCTCCGCGACACCTCCTTCGCACTCACGCCGCAGGAGGACTGGGTCTTCAGTTACGACTTCGCCTACGAGACGCTGCTGCGGCACTTTGAGACGCACTCGCTCAAAGGCTATGGCTTCGAGGACGACGGGCCGAACGGGGCCGACGCGCTCGCGATTGCGGCGGCGGGCGCGGCGCTCTACTACCTCGGCGAGACGCAGAAGGGCCGCGTCCCGCACGTGCGCCGCCTCCAGCGCTACGACGCCAGCGACTACATCGCGCTCGACGCCGCCACCAAGCGCAACCTCGAACTCGTCGCCACGATGCAGTCGGGCCGCCGCGACGGCTCGCTCATCGGCGTCCTCGACCATACGCTCACGCCCATGGGCGGGCGGCTCCTCCGCGCCTGGCTCGTCCGCCCCCTCCAGTCCGTCGAGAAGATCGAGCAGCGCCTCGACGCCGTGGACGCGCTCTTCCAGTCGGAGCGGCTGCGGCGCAATCTGCGCGAGGAGTTGAAGCAGGTCGGCGACCTCGAACGCCTCGCCGCGAAGGTGTGCACCGGCCGTGCCACCCCGCGCGACCTCGTCACGCTCAAGCTGACGCTGCGCCAGATCCCGCCCGTCAAGCAACTGCTGGCCGATGTGGCGTCCGACACGCTCGCGAAGGTCACCGCCGCGCTTACGCTCTGCCAGGACACCGTCGATCGGGTCCACACGGCCCTCTCGGACGAGCCACCTGCGAAGATGGACGCGGGCGGCACCATCCGCGTCGGGTTCTCCGAGGAGCTGGACGACCTCCGCACGGTGTCGAAAGGCGGCAAGACCTACCTCGCCGAGCTCCAGGCGAAGGCCGCCGCCGAGACGGGCATCACGAGCCTCAAAATCGGGTACAACAAGGTCTTCGGCTACTACCTCGAAGTCACCAACACGCACAAGGACAAGGTCCCGGCGGCGTGGACGCGCAAGCAGACGCTGGTCAACGCGGAGCGCTACATCACCGAGGACCTGAAGGTCTACGAGGAGAAGATCCTCACCGCAGAAGAGCGTGCCCTAGCGCTGGAGCAGCAACTCTTCACCGAGTTGCGCATGGCTGTGGCCGAGGCCGTCGAGCCGATCCAGCGCAACGCCCGCTACCTCGCTATGCTCGACGTCTTCGCCGGGCTCGCCGAGGCGGCGCGAAAGTACGACTACGTCCGGCCAAGCGTGGACGAGTCGCGCGTGCTCGACCTCGAAGCGGCGCGGCACCCCGTCGTGGAGCGGGCGCTGCCCGCGGGCGAAGCGTTCATCCCCAACAGCGTGCTCCTCGACCCGGATAGCGAAGTCGCGACTGACCCAACGAGGGGCGGGCAGGTCCACGTCATCACCGGGCCGAACATGGCGGGCAAGAGCGTCGTGCTGCGGCAGGTCGGGCTAGCCGTGTTGCTCGCGCAGGTGGGTAGTTTCGTCCCGGCGAAGCGCGCGCGGATCGGCGTGGTGGACAAGATCTTTACGCGCGTCGGGGCCTCGGACAACCTCGCCGCAGGGGAGAGCACGTTCCTCGTGGAGATGAACGAGACGGCCAACATCCTCAACAACGCCACGCCGCGCTCGCTCATCCTCCTCGACGAAGTCGGGCGCGGGACGAGCACGTTCGACGGGCTGAGCATCGCGTGGGCCATCGTGGAGCACCTGCACGACCACGCGCCGGTCGCTGCGCGGACGCTCTTCGCAACGCACTACCACGAACTGAACGCGCTCGCCGATCGCCTCGCGCGCGTGCTCCCATTCCGCATTCAGGTGCAGGAGCACGACGGCCGCGTGATCTTCCTGCGCACGCTCATCCCCGGCGGGGCCGACCACAGCTACGGCATCGAGGTCGCGCGCATGGCAGGTCTGCCCGACGTCGTCATCGCCCGCGCCAAGCAGGTGCTGGGACACCTTGAAGCGCACGACGTAGCCGCCGAGATGCACGGGCCGCGTGCGGAGGCGTCCGGCGATGGCGCGATGCCGTCGGCACGCACGACGCCCAGCATCCCCGCGCCAGACCTCACGCCCCCCGTCGCCTACGCCGCGCCCGACCCCATCGCGGCGCGCCTCCTAGACACGCTCGACGCGCTCGACCCGAACCGCCTCACACCTATCGAGGCGCTGATGAAGCTCGCGGAGCTGAAGGCGATCGCAGGCCAGCCATAGCACCAGCGACCCAGCCAAGTTCCAGGATGAGACTGGCAGGGGTTAGTCTTGTCGTCTGCGCTGAAGCGCTCGTACGAACCGATCGGTACGGCGCAGGTCGCAGGCGTGTGCGTCGATAGGGCCGTAGTTAGGAGAGCGGGGCCAAATCAAGGGTGCCAGGCGACTCGCGGGGCGTCTTGGCTGCGAATGTGCGCGCGCATAGCGAACGCTACGACCAGAGGCACGACTCACCTTGCGCAGCGTCGGCGTCCCTGCGGCATTCCTGGAACGCTTGTTGTCTGTGGCTAAAAATCAGCCACGCGCCCGTCTGGTGCACGCGGCTCCTATTCCATCCGATTGTACCCGGTCGCAGTTGATCATGCTTCGCAAAACCTCAGAGTTAGCTCCCCCCCAACCGCGCGGTACGTTCAGCGAGCGCGCCCTGGGCATTTTGGAACCCAGGCAGGCACTCAAGATGCTGGTCGCAGCGCTGGCGGTCCTCGGCGCGCTGCACATGCTCAGCGTGGTCGTGATGAATATCTGGGGCCAGGTCGGCTTCTTCAACGGGCTCGTCATGAAGCTCAACCTGGACGCGGAGCGCGCCATCCCGTCCCATTACTCGTCCATCCTGCTGATGCTGGCCGCGGGACTCCTCTATGTGGTGTCCCGCATGGATCGGCCAGAGATGAGGCGGTTCTGGAGGCTCATGACCGGCGTGTTCGTGTTCCTATCGTTCGATGAGGCGGCGTCCCTCCATGAGATGCTCGTCTATCCGCTGAACTCGCGGTTCGAGCTCGCCAGACAGATCCTGTTCTCTTGGGTCTTGATTCTGGTGCCTATGGTGGCCGTGCTGTTCGTCTACTCGATCCGGTATTTGTTCAAGATGCCCCGACGCATGCAGAAGCTAGTCGTGGCATCCGGGTTCATCTTTGTGGTCGGGATGTTGGTCTTCGAGCTGCTGGCGGGGCTCTATATTGGCAGCGGAGGCAGTCAGAATGGGTACCTCTACGGATTGATGGTGCTGTGCGAGGAGAGCGCGGAGATCTTTGGGGTGTCGCTGTTCATCTACAGCCTGCTGGTGTATGTTGACCTGATCGCGCGCACCGAGGAAGCGCAGCCCACCTCCAGCCCGTCTGCCGCATGCCCGCCGACCTCCGCTCCGTCCCCGTCCGCCGCAACGAGGAAAGAAACCGCTTCGAGCTCGCCGATGGTGACCTCGTAGCGTTCGCGGACTACATGATCACGAAGGACGGGCGCATCGTCTTCACGCACACCGAGGTCCCCCGGGCGTGGGAGGGCCAGGGCGTCGGGAGCCGCCTTGCCAAGACGGGGCTGGCCTACGCCCGCGAGCACGCCCTGAAGGTGATGCCGCTCTGCCCGTTTTTCGCGGGCTACATCCGACGGCACCGCGAGGAGTACCAGCACCTCCTCGCGCCTGGATTCCGTGTGTAGGTGCTGAGACATGCGGCACCTTCTTCTTGGGATTGAACGAATCGAGTTCGTTGGCGGCGGGAAAACGTTGGTTGCGGGGAGATGCTGCGGAGATGACCTCGTAGCGGGCGATCAAGCCACACAAGTGGTTCGCATGTGCGAGGGGGAAGTCGTCGAGTCGGTGGACCTTCATGAGCCAATCGAGATGACTGGCTTCCATCTCTACGGTGAAGAGCACAGCGTTGCCTATGCCGGCTATACCGTTGCGGTATACCTCCCAAACGAGGTAGCCATTGGGCTCCCCTTCGGGTGGTATTTCTCTGGGGAAAACGAGTAGAACCTCATGCTCCCGATCTCTCCCACGACACCCGTGCGAAGGCGTTGTGGTTGTGGATCGACTCGAAGTTGGTCACGCCCACATCGAACCACGCGATGCGGGGGTCTTCGCGGAGGCGGACGGCAACGTTGCGGAGGATATCCTCCACGAACGCCGGGTTGTCGTAGGCCGCCATCGTGAC
>JBCCRG010000150.1:0-8117 GCA_039208155.1 Bacteroidota bacterium
AGCAGCGTCTGTCGGCTTGGAAACGGGCTCTGTGGCCGGGATTCGCCGATTCGATCACTAAGGGCGTGACTAGGAAAGGGGTCCGTTCCCCTCACTCACGCGAGGTGTCTGACCTCGAACCGGTGCTAGATGAGGCTGACCGGCGATTCCAGCCCGTTTGAGGCCTTCCAGTCCATGACAAGCTCTAGGATGCAACCTGGGCAGAAGATCAAGCCGCAGGGGCGAGTTGCTCACGGTACCACGTGTACACGCTAGCAACACCGTCCAGTAGTGAGGTGCTCGAGGTCCAGCCAAGACGCTCCATGCGGCTCACGTCGAGGAGCTTACGAGGCGTGCCGTTGGGCTTGGTGGCGTCGTAGACGATGTCGCTGCTGCTACCTACAGCATCCCGGATCGTCTCAGCGAGCTTAGCGATGGTGACGTCGGAGCCAACACCCACGTTGAGGATACCGTCTGGGGCTACCTCATAAAGCGTCTCGGCAGGTGTGCTCAGCACCGTGACGATGGCATCGGCGAGATCGTCGGCAAGAAGGAATTCACGGCGCGGCGTGCCCGTTCCCCATAACGTAACGGTGGCATCGGAGCCGTCAGAATTCGCTCCTTTAGCCTCGTGGAACTTGCGGAGCAACGCCGGGAGCACATGGCTGGACTTAAGGTCGAAGTTGTCGCCGATACCGTAAAGGTTCGTCGGCATCAGACTCACGAAGTCGTCGCCGTACTGCTTGCGGAAGGCCTGACAGAGCTTGATGCCTGCGATTTTGGCGATAGCATACCACTCGTTGGTCGGCTCCAGCGGGCCTGTAAGGAGGTGCTCCTCCTTCATTGGCTGCGGTGCGTGCTTCGGGTAGATGCACGAGGACCCCAAAAACACGAGGCGTTGCACCCCGACAGCGTGGGCAGCCTCGATCACACTCTGCTGGATCGCGAGGTTCTGCCTGATGAAGTCGGCCGGATACGTGTCGTTGGCGAGGATACCGCCGACCTTCGCTGCGGCGACTACCACATAGTCCGGGCGCTCCGCCTCGAAGAAGGCGCGCGTGACGGCGGGATCGCGGAGGTCGAGCTCCGCGCTCGTACGCGTGAGCAACTGTTCGAGGCCTCGGGCCTCCAAGGCTCGAACCACCGCTGAGCCTACGAGCCCCCGGTGTCCTGCCACATAGATCGTACTCGTTGCCTCGATCATGAACGTATCCGCTTGATTTGGATAGAGGTAGCTTAGTCCGAAAGAACGGATTAGGCTAGAGACTCAGCGTTGTCTGCATCAACAACCGACTGATCCTGACCAGACAGTCCGACGATGCGGGCAGGACCAGTGCCTTCGCGGAGCCGCCCACGGGTGTCCAGTACGAATACGGCATGTTCGCTCACCATCGCGTAGTCGATGGCGGCGTGATCGGTGATGAGGACGACAGCGTCTTGCACCGCGAGCGCCTCGGGTGTAAGCGCGACGCTTCGCATCGGGAGGCCGTCGAGCGGCGTGTGACCGTCGTCGCGCAGTTCGAGCGCATGCGGGTCGTGGAAGTGCACAATGGCCCCTTTCTTCTGGAGAAGCCGCATGACCTCTATGGCCGGGCTCTCGCGCACATCATCGATGTTGGGTTTGTAGGCGATACCGAGCACAAGAACACGGCTGCCACGCACGGCTTTACCCTCGTCGTTGAGCGCGTCGGCGAGTTGGCGCACTACGAACGAGGGCATCTCTGCGTTGATCTCGCTCGCGAGTTCGATCATGCGCGTGCGGTAGGCCAGCGTGCGCATCTTCCACGACAGGTAGTGTGGGTCGAGCGGGATGCAGTGGCCGCCGAGGCCGGGGCCGGGCGTGAACTTCATGAAGCCGAATGGCTTCGTCGCAGCGGCCTCTATGACCTCCCACACGTCCACATCGAGCTTCTCGCAGGCCTGCGCTAGTTCGTTGGCGAGCGCGATGTTGATCATCCGAAAGGTGTTCTCGTACACCTTCGTCAACTCGGCTGCCTCTACGCTCGACACCGGGACGACCGTGTCGAACACCACGTCGTAGAGTGCGCTGCCCACGCGGGTGCACGCTTCGGTGACGCCGCCAAGCACCTTGGGCGTGTTCTTCGTGTGCCAGGTCTTGTTACCGGGATCGACGCGCTCGGGCGAGTAGCAGAGGAAGAAGTCGACGCCCACGCTAAGTCCGCTCTCCTGAAGGATAGGGAGGACGACCTCGCTCGTGGTGCCCGGGAACGTCGTGCTCTCCAGAACCACGAGGTGGCCCGGCCGCAGCACGTTGCGGATAGCCCTGCTTGCCGAGACGACGTACGACAGATCGGGGTCTTTGAGCTTGTTGAGCGGCGTCGGTACGCAGATCGAGATAGCGTCACATGTAGCCAGTTCTGTCGGCTCCGTCGTAGCTCGAAGCGTTCCTGCTTCTGTCAGCGCCGCGACCCGCTTGCTTGCAACGTCCTGAATGTGACTGCGACCACTGTTGACATGAGCCACCGCAGCGGGACTCACGTCGTAGCCGACTGTATCCAGCCCACACTCTGCGATTTCGACAGCCAACGGGAGCCCGACGTAGCCGAGGCCGATCACGCCCACGCGTACCTGCTGCGATTCGACGCGGGCGAGAAATTCGGCGGAAGTGATCATAGGGCGGCTGAGACGAGACGAAAAAGCAAACCGCGGCGTGGGTGGTGCAAGCCACAGCATTCAGACTGCCGAATATCGCACCGCAGCGAGGGCGTTCGGCCTGAAGATCTTCATTCACTCTAACCTTCGTCCACCCGTTGCCCGACTCGTCCGGGCTATCTTCCCGCGATCCTTTCTTCCAGCCCTTCTGCCCGATGGCCGACGCCTCCCCCCTCGACGCCTACATCGCTCACTACCCCATCTGGGCCCAGGAGCTAGCGCGGCGCTATTTCACGAAGACGCTCAACCAGTTCATCCTCTACGGCAACATCCGCGACCTCGTCCCGACCGAGGATGATGCGGGCGAGCCGGACTTCGTGCCGCTGCGCGACTTCCTCGCCGACGACCTCTTCGCCGGGCGCGACCTCGTGGTGTTCTACGACCGCTCCGCCGGGATCCACTTCCACGACCGGGACTCGCAAGCCGACTTCAACCGCGCGCTCTCGGGCTACGACACCATCTTCGGCACGGAGTACGCCCGCAAGCTGCCCAAGGACCCGGTCCGCGTCTTCGCGCTGCTCGACAACTACTTCCGCATCCGCCTCGCCGAGGGCAAGCGGATGGCCGTGGTGATCGACTTCGCCGAGACCATCGTGCCGATGGCGGAGGCGAGCACCTACTCCGCCGAGGACCGCGCTTCGCTCGTGACGCTACGCCGCTGGAGCCACGACCCGCAGTTCCTCCGTCACGACTTCACGCTCGTTCTGCTCACCGAGAACCTGACCGACCTCAACCGGCAGCTCATCCAGAGCCCCTACACGGCCGAGATCGCCATTGAGCTACCAGAAAAGGCCCAGCGCGAAGCCTATGTCGAGTGGTCGCTCGGGGACGGGCGCAAGGAGCGGGCGCGGTCGTTCAAGAAGCTCTCCGACGCCTCCCCGGCCGTCCTCGCGCAAAACACGGCGGGGCTTGGCTACGTGCAGCTTCGGACGATCCTGGCGGACACGCTCGAAAACAACCGCAAGCTGACCTTCGAACGGCTCTCGGAGAAGAAGAAAGAACTCATCGAGGCGGAGGCGTACGGACTGCTAGAGTTCGTGGAGACCGACTACACCCTCGACTTCGTGGCAGGCCATGCGGAGGCCAAGGCGCACCTCCGCGATGCGGCAGCGGCGCTCAAGCTGGGCCGCCACGATGTGCTGCCTATGGGGTACCTCATCAACGGGCCCGTCGGTACCGGTAAGACGTTTATGACGACGTGCTTCGCGGGCGAGATCGGCATCCCGATGGTCAAGCTGAAGAACTTCCGCAGTCAGTGGCAGGGCGTCACCGAGGGCAACCTGGAGAAGATTCTTGGTCTCCTCCGGGCGATGAATCCCGTCGCGGTGATGATCGACGAAGCCGACGCGGCGCTCGGCGACCGCTCGTCGTCGGGCGACTCGGGTGTCTCCAACCGCGTCTTCAGCCAGATCGCGCAGGCGATGAGCGACACGCGCTATCGCGGCAAGATCATCTGGTTCCTCCTCACCGCCCGCCCCGACCTCATGCCGGTCGACCTGAAGCGACAGGGACGCGCCGAAGAACACCTCGCGCTCTTCTACCCCTCCACGCGCGACGCCCGGGAGGAACTGCTGCGCGTCATGATGAAGAAGACCGACACCGCCTTCGCAATTGAGGAGGCCCCCGAGGCGCTGCTTGACGGCGAGCGCACCTACTCTGGAGCCGACATGGAGGCGTTACTGACCCGCTCCAAGTTCCGCACTGTGGCGCAGGCAGGCGGCTCTACGAAGAAGACCCGAAGCGGCAACATGAAGGTGCCAACCGAAATACTAGCCGAGGTCGTGGAAGACTTCATCCCGCCGACGTACCCGCTCGAAGTCGAGCTGCAGTCACTGGCCGCCGTCCTCGAATGCACCTCGCGCGACATGCTCCCCGAGCAGTACCGCGAGATGGACCGCGAGGAGGTCGTCCGCCGGGTGAAAGAGTTGAAGCGGCTGATTGGCGAATGAGAGCGAAGAGTAAAGAGACTTTCGTCTGCTACCAGATCCGACTCTACACCAGAATGCACAGGCATTGATAGCTCCCCTCCTGGACAGAGCCTGCCCTCGCGAACGCGGGGGAGGGGCTGGGGGTGGTCGATCATCGAGCTTCGGTCAGCAACCCCCGCTGTCTCCCCCTGACCAGGGGGAGAACCTCTTGGGTAGCCTCTCAACGTTACTGAATACCGCTACACTCTTTCGCCCTTGTCATGCTGAACTTGATTCAACATCTCAGCGATGCAATGAATCATCGCAATCGTCAGAGATCCTGAAACGAGTTCAGGATGACACCATCGCAACTCTTCAAGCGACCCTCGACCTGCGACCCCTGTGCTAGCCAAACGCATCATTCCCTGCCTCGATGTCCACGACGGACGCGTCGTGAAGGGCGTGCAATTCGTGGACCTCGTCGACGCGGGTGATCCCGTCGAGCAGGCGCGGTTTTACGATGCTGCTGGGGCCGATGAACTCGTGTTCCTCGACATCACGGCGACCCACGAGGGCCGCGACACGATGCGCGACGTCGTGCGCCGGACGGCCGACCAGGTGTTCATCCCGCTTACCGTCGGTGGCGGCATCCGCACGGTGGACGACATGCGCGCGATGCTCGGGGCCGGGGCTGACAAGGTGTCGGTCAACTCGGCCGCGCTCCGCGACCCCGACCTTATCACCCGTGGCGCGGCGGCATTCGGTGCCCAGTGCATCGTCGTCGCCATCGATGCGAAGCGGACTGGAACGACCGAGTCGGGCTGGGAAGTGTTCACGCACGGCGGGCGCAAGCCCATCGGCGTCGACGCAGTGGCCTGGGCTGTCGAGGCCGAGCAACGCGGCGCGGGCGAACTGCTCGTGACGAGCATGGACCGCGACGGCACGAAGGACGGCTACGACTGCGCGCTGCTCGAAGCCATCGGCTCTCGCGTCTCGATCCCGGTGATCGCCTCCGGCGGTGCAGGCACCCTGGACCACCTCGCCGAGGGCCTCGCCGTCGCCGACGCCGTCCTTGCCGCTTCCATCTTTCACTTCCGCACCTTCTCCATCGACGAGGCGAAGGCGCACCTCGCTGCGCACGGCGTGCCCGTTCGCCCCGTCACGCCTACCCTATCCGACGCCTGACTTTTTCATGAGTACCCCCACGAAGACGCCGGACTCTCTGGCGGCCCAACACGGCCTTCGTCTCCTCTTCGGTGCCATCGCGATGCTCGTAGTCATCGGCGGCGGCATGCTCGTGTGGGTCCTCGACAAAGCCGCACGCAACCCCGACGTACGCATGGAGCGCCCCGGCTGGCTCGACGCGGCCGTCGGCTTCGACGTGTCGTTCTGGATCCCGCTCGGGCTCACGGTAGGCGTGGGCGGCTTCCTCGTCTTCGTGGTGTATGCGACCGCGATCCGGCGGCTGAGCAACGGCGAGGACCTCTACGCGCAGCGTCACGGGCGCGGCCTACGACGCCACGGCGAGCGCGCCATCCCCGACGAGCAGACGGAGGCGTAGGCGTCAGTCCTAAAACTCGGCCGTCTCTCGCTCCATCACGTCCCGTGCGACGTCGGCCAGGGCCTCCATCGAGTCACGCACGGCGAGGTTCGGTACGTCCCCTTCGAGTTCGGCAAGCCCGTCGCGGGAGCGTCCTCCGACAATGAACTGCGGCTGGCCGGGGAGCTGCCCTGCGAGGTCACGCACATGCCGCTTCAGGTCCTCCGGCGGGATGGGCGACGACACCGAGAGCCACACGAGCGCGGGCTCCTGGCTGCGCGCCGCCTCCACGAGCGAACGGGCAGGCGTGTTCGCGCCCAGGTTTATGACCTGATAGCCGATGTCGGCCAGGACGGCCGCAGCCATTTGCGAGGGTAGCAGGTAGGGATCGCCCACCGGGGCCCCACCGAGCGCGACCGGGGCGCCTGGCTTTGGCTCGGGCATGAGCGAGCGGATCTGCCCGAAGGCCTGCGTGACGAGGTCGGTAGCCTGGTGCTCGAGGTAGATGCCCCGCGCCTCGTCACGCTCGGGGTTAGTGCCACCTTTGTCAAGCCACAGCTTGCCGATCCGGTACAGCGCTTGACGCACAGGTCCGTCGCAGAGCGAGGCGAGCGACGCCCCGCGCAGGTAGGCCGCCACGAGCAGGCTGCGTGCCCGCTGGGCGTCGCCGGAGGTGAGCACCTCGTAGAAGTGGTCAGCGTCCAGCGGCACCTCCTTGCCCGGCAGGTTGATACCGAGGGCATCCGTCAGCCCGAGTGCCTCGGGCTTGAGCACCTCCACCTGCTCCGAGCGGACGAAACGGACGATCTCGCGGAAGGGAACCCGGCGATGTCCTCCCGCCGTTCGAAGGGACTGAAGACGCCCCTTATCGATCCATCGCTTCAGCGTGGACTCGCCGAGACCGAGGGCGTCGGCCACTTCGCGGGGCGAGAATGTTCGTTCCTGGACGCGCACGAGAGGAGGGCTAGAGGATGTAGGAGGGAACCTTCTGAGAAGGGTGTGCCTGCCGAGAACGTTTTGACCGTTTATGGGTTCTCCTCTCGCGTGCCTATTTTTGTCGCGCTGCTGTTCTGCTTGCAGGAAGCCCCCGCGCTCTAGCGTCGTTGTGGCTGCTGCCGACCAGCCCCTCCCATTAACCGGCGCGCTCCTGCGCGACCGTCCTCTCGTTTCTCTCTCTTCTCACACCTCCATGACCAAGACTCCTTTCTACGCGCTCCTCTTCGCGTGTACCCTCGCGCTCGCCGCCTGCGGCGACTCGTCTGAGCCCACCGCCGACGACATGGCCGCCGACGACACCGAGATGGCCGCCGACGACATGTCTGGTGACGACATGACCGGCCCCACCATCGTCGATCTCGCGGGCGAAGCGGGCCTCAACACGCTCGCGGCGGCCGTTGGCCAGGCTGAGCTCGTCGAGACGCTCAACAGCGCGGGCCCCTTCACCGTCTTTGCGCCCACCGACGAAGCCTTCGGTGCGCTGCCCGAGGGCACCCTCGACACCGTCATGATGGACGAGAACCGTGAGATGCTCCAGGGTATCCTCACGTACCACGTCCTCCCGATGGAAGCCATGTCGGAGGGCATCTCGGGCACGCTGGAGCTCGAAACCGTCAACGGTGCGATGATCACCGTCACGAAGGCCGAGGACGGCACCGTGACCGTCACCGACGCAGGCGGCAACACGGCCACCGTCGTCACCGCCGACGTGGACGCCTCCAACGGCGTCGTGCACGTGATCGACGCGGTGCTCATGCCGCCGTCGGGCGAGTAAGCCGCCAGTTCACTGGCTGTGAGCTTCGGCTCTCCGTCTCCGCGCGCCGCGCTGGACCTCGTTCCGGCGCGGCGCGTTTGTTTGGTCTCTTCTCTTTTTTTCCCTTCCCCCTGCCCTTCTCCTGCCTCATGGCTGACACCCCTGTCTACGCAATCCTCGGTGCCACGGGCGGCATCGGCACGGCGCTCACCCGTTCCCTCGCCGCCACCGGCGCGCGCCTCGCCCTCGGTGCCCGCTCCGCAGACAA
>JBCCRG010000151.1:0-8067 GCA_039208155.1 Bacteroidota bacterium
CGCCGATGCGGGCGTGCGCGGCATCCAGGACTACAACAAGAAGGTCGCCTCGGGCCTGCTGGAGACGGAGACAGGCCACCGGCACCTTCCCTACATCGTCGTCGTGATCGACGAGTTGGCCGACCTCATGATGACGAGCGGTAAGGAAGTCGAGCCGCCGATTGCGCGGCTGGCGCAGATGGCGCGCGCCGTCGGCATCCACCTCGTCATCGCCACGCAGCGGCCGAGCGTGGACGTGATCACGGGCCTCATCAAGGCCAACTTCCCCAGCCGCGCTGCCTTCCAGGTCGCGAGTCGCATCGACAGCCGAACCATTCTCGACCGCGGCGGCGCGCAGCAACTCGTCGGCAACGGCGACATGCTCTACATGAACGGCAGCCGCGTGACGCGCATCCAGGGGCCGTTCGTGAGCGTGGACGAGGTCGGCGAGGTGGTGGGACACATCGCCGAGCAGGAGGGTGCTGGACCCTATTTCCTCCCGCCGATGGAAGCAGAGGACAGCGGCGGCCCTACCCTGCAGGAGCGCGACGGGGCCACCGACCGCGACGACCTCTTCGAGGATGCCGCCCGCGTGATCGTGCGCAGCCAGCAGGGCTCGGTATCGCTGCTGCAGCGGAAGCTGTCCGTGGGCTACACCCGTGCCGCCCGGCTCGTGGACCAGCTAGAAGACGCGGGCATCGTCGGGCCGTTCGAGGGCTCGAAGGCGCGCGCCGTGCTCGTAGCCACAGAGATGGACCTCGACACGGTGCTGAATGCCGACCGCGCGGACGAGGCATAAGTGGGACGCGTTCGTAGGCGGGCCGCCTTCCCGCTGAACATTCCCCGTCGGGTTTTGCGAATCGGACGAGGTGCCCCTACTTTACAGGCCGCGCGTTTATAGCGGCTTATTGGCTTCTGGCGCGTGACTTGAACACCGGCTGGTCTCCGACGACCGCCGATCCCTCCGTGCTCATGATCCTGCTCCTCTGTGCCGCCGCGCTGGCGGTGGGTGGAACGCTCTTGTTTGCGTCCTACCTCTTCGCCCTGCGTCGCACGGCCCTCGAGGCCTTTCTCCGACTCGAAGCCGAGTTGGACCGCCGCTACAACCTCGGCCTCAAGCTCATCCGCTCAACGCAGGACTACCTCCCGGCGGACGCCGACGCCCTCGAAGCGCTCATCGACGCGCGCGGCACAGCCACACAGATAGCACTCGACGCCTTCCTCCGCCCCGAGTGCCCGGCGCTCGTGAACGACCTCACGGCCGCCGATGAAGCCTACGGGCGGGCCCTAAGCGACTATGCCGAGCGGCTACGCACGCTGCCTACGGCCTCGGATCCGGAGATCGGCAAGCTGCTCCAGACGCTTGCGCAGACCCCCGACCGCGTCCGCCCCGCCGAGGACGCGTACAACGACGCCGCCGACGCCTACAACGGCCTCCGCATGGCGCTCCCCAACCTGCTCGCGACGGCCTCGCTGCCCGCGCACCTCCCCGCGTTCCAGTTCCGCCCGGCTCCGCTGCGCGTGCTCGTCCCGGTGTCCGTAGCCAAGGCTGCCTGAGCGCCCAGCCGACGCGTAGCTTGCGGGCGCTCCTTCCCCGCACGCACTGCACGGCTCGCTCGGCCATGGACGCTTTTCCCACGCTCGGCATTCTCGGCGGCGGCCAGCTCGGCCGCATGACAGCGCTCGCCGCGATCTCGATGGGCCTCCGCGTGCGCTTCCTGGTCCCCGAGCCGACCGCCCCCATCGCGCCGTTTGCGGACGTGACCGTTGCTGACTGGACCGACGCCGCCGTGCTACGCGCCTTTGCCGAGGGCTGCGACGCCGTGACGGTCGAGAGCGAGTGGGCACCCGCCGACCTCCTCGCCACCGCGTGCCCCGATGTGCCCGTGTGGCCCGCCCCAGCGACGCTCCGGACAATCCGTCACAAAGGCCGCCAGCGCACCGCTCTCGCCGACGCTAGCCTGCCAGGCCCGGCCTACGCCTGCTGCGCCACGCTCGCTGAGGCACGCGCCGCGCTCGACACCCTCGGGCTCCCCGTCGTGGCGAAGCGCTTCGAGGGGTCGTACGACGGCTACGGCAACGCGACCGTCCGCACGGCTGCTGACCTCGACACGGCCTGGGCGGATCTCGCGGCGGACGACGGGCTGCTGCTGGAAGCGTTCGTGCCATTCGTGCGCGAACTCGCGGTCCTCGTCGCGCGGCGGCCGGACGGCGAGCACGTTGTCTACCCGGTCGCAGAAACCGAACAGCGGGACCATCGCCTGCATGCGTGTGTCGTGCCTGCACCGATCTCAGACGCCGTCGCTGCGGAGGCAAGGCGGATCGCCCTCGGTGCCGTCGAGGCGGTGGGGGGCGTGGGGATCACGGCGGTCGAGTTGTTCGAGACGGAGGACGGCCACGTGCTCGTGAACGAACTCGCGCCGCGCCCGCACAACAGCGGGCACTACACCATCGAGGGCTGCCACACGTCGCAGTTCGCCAACCACGCGCGGGCGGTGCTCGGCCTGCCGCTCGGCGACCCGTCGCTGCGCGCACCGCACGTGGCGCTCGTGAACGTCCTCGGGCACCGGACGAGCCAGGCGACTGAGGCCACCGGTCTCGATGCTGCGCTTGCGGAACGAGGCGTCGGTGTGCACCTCTACGGCAAGACAGACGTCCGGCCGAAGCGCAAGATGGGCCACGTCACCGCGCTCGGTAGCGATCCCGCTGAAGTCCGCGCCCGCGTGGAGGCGGCAGCAGCGTCGCTCCGGCTTTAGCCGCGCGTCCGGTCGCGCGTGCCCGTCGTGGTCGTCTCGTCGGGCAGCGACTCCAGGTTCTCCAGGTCGAGCAGCGGCTCGTCGAGTTCGTCGAGCAGTTCGCCGGACGGGCCTGCGAAGATGTCCTCGATCTCCTCGACGGACGCCTGCGTCTCCTCGACTTCCGAAACCAGCGTATCGAGTTGGAACGACAGCTCCTCCGGGTTGCGCATCGTGAGCGACTGCTCGTAGATGTACTTCGTCACGTCCTCGATCGTCTCCAACTGCGCCTCGATGATGGCGAGGTTCTCGTGGGCCTTCTTGAACTTGCCGAGCCGCTTCTCCAGGATCACGAGGCGGCGCTTCTTGATCGCGGCCACGCGGGGCGGGTCGTCAGCCATGTCGCGGCGGAGCTGCGCGATGTTCTGCACGACCTCGTCCTCGGCCGTGCGGCGCGTGAACTGGGCGTAGCGGTCCTTCAGCAACAGGAGGTTGAGGTAGCTATCGAGGAGCCCGTCGAGCTTGCGGAGGTGATTCTCGAGGAGGCCCTGCGAGGCGTAGGGGAGCTTCTTGTAGCTGTCAGCGATCTGCTTTTCGAGGGTGCGGAAGCGGACGTAGCGCTTCTGGTCCACCTTTTCGAGGCTCTTGAAACGCTCCGAGTCGGAGAGCGGCTTGCGCTCCTCCTTGATCGCCCGCGACTTCACGGCGCGCTGAAAGCGCTCGTTGCGCGGCATGATGCCGAGGTAGAGCAGCTCCATCGCCGCGGTGAAGGTGAGGATGATCTCCGGCACCGCCGCGACGTCGTTGAGCAGGAAGGCCGCCGTCATCGCGAGGATGAGGAACACGAGGTTCCACGGCAGCATGAAGGCTTCCTTCGTGTAGTTGATCTTTTCGCTCATCAGGCGCAGAGGGGCATCAGGCGAGGGTGGGGAGACCAGAGGATCGGGGGGACCAGGCGACGGAGCGACCCGATCACGTCGTGTCGCGGCGGCGGCCGATGGTACGGTCGCCGGGCGCGTTGTCTGCAGCCGCATCGTCTCGTCGAGCGGCCTGCCCCGGACTCGATCCGGAGCCGGCGGGCCGACCGATGGTGCGCTCGGGCTGGACGTCAGTCTGCGAGGCGTCCGGTTTGGCGTCCCGCGTCGAGGTCGCCTCACTCGAAGCCGGGGCATCGTCAACGGGCATCCCCATCTCGGCTTTCATCTGGCGGAGGAGCGCGGCGGCCTCGGCCTTGCGCAGCTTCTCCCGGTCGGCCTCGGTGAGTTGCTCCGGCTTCGGCGCTGCTTCGGCCGCGTTCTCCATCGCGATCTCGAGGCGGGCTTCCGTCAGGGCGGCGTCCTCGGTGAGCCCGCGCATGGCCTCGTCGTAGGTCACGTCGAGGTCAGGGCGCTGCATCGCGTTCAGGGCGTCGAGCACCTTCTTCTGGCGGCTCACGCCTTTGTACTGCTGCTTGAGCGCGCGGAGCTTGCGCAGGTGCGCCTTCTCCTCCGCCTTGATGCGCTCGAATTCGTTTTTGTCCATAGCTGTTGGCTGTTAGCGATTGGCTTTTAGCTATCAGCCGACGGCCAATAGCCAACAGCCCACCTAAGCGCTGTCTCCGCCCGCCGTGCGCTGGCGGCCGAGCGTCTTCTGGCCCTCCGTGGAGACGGGCTCGTCGGGGATCTGGAGTTCGGGCTCAACGGCAGCGGCGGGCTCGCCGAGGCCCATCTCGAGCTTGAACTGCTTGACCAGTTCGGCGGCCTGGATGTTCTGCGCGTCCTCCTCGATCTGCATCGCGTCGGTGTCGATGGAGTCGAGCGCGAGCTCCATGCGGGCCTCGTTCTTGGCCGTCTCCTCGTTGATGCGCGTGAGCATCTCGTCGTGCGTCTGGTCGACGCCAGCGACCTCGAACTGCTCCAGCGTGTCGGCGATCTTGCCCTGCCACTGCGCGCGCTCGTGGGCGCGGAGGGCTTCGCGGGCCTCGTTGATCTTGCGCTCGCGCTCGCGCATGAAGGCCTTCTTTACCTCCAGCGACTTCTCGTAGGCGCGCTTGGCGTAGTCGAGTTGCTCGCCGGTGCGGGCCTGCGCCTCCTTCGTCTGCTGGAGTTGCATCGCGTAGTTCTGCGCGATGTCGTCGCGCCCGGCGTTGATCGCGGCCTTGATCTTCGCGGTCAGGTTCTCGACCTGCTTGACATACTTGTTGTTCTCCTTTTGGAGCAGCACCACGTTGGCCTTCACCGTGGCGATGTTCTCGTTCATCTTCGGGACCTGGTCGTTCAGTTCCCGGATGTTCTGTTCGAGGATGAGGCGCGGGTCCTCAATGGACGAGATCGCGCCGCCGAAGAGCGATTTAACGAGGCGGGTGAAGCGTTTCCAGAGCGACATGGGGCAGGAGTCGTGGGTCGTAGGTCGAGAGGCGCAGGTCCGCGTGGGCCTACCTGGCCGGGAATGTACGGGGCGAATGCGGTTCGCTACACGGTTTCTGACGCCCAGCGTGTGCCGTCATAGCGGTCGAGGAGGAGCGGTGCGGGCGTGGGCGGCGCGTCGGCAAACGTGAACGCGGCGCGGACGGCCTCCACCGTGACCTCGATGACGGAGCGCGAGGCGCGGGCGGCGTGGACCGTCGCGAGCGGTTCGCCGGGTTCTACGAGATCGCCGACCTGTTTGTTTAGGGCGACGCCTGCGACCGGGTCGACGGCGTCTTCCTTAGTGCGCCGCCCGGCCCCGAGGCGGACGGCCGCCCACCCGAGCGCCAGCGCGTCGAGGTCGGCGACGCGTACCGGGCCCGCGAGGTCGTCCGGAGCCGTCACGGTCGCGACAGCCGCGCTGCCGCTTCGCACGGCGGGGTCTTCGAGCACGCGCGGGTCGCCGCCCTGCGCTTCGGCGAGTTCGATCAGCTTTTCGAACGCCGAGCCATCGGCAATCGCAGCCTCGGCACGGGCGCGGCCTGCCTCGGGCGAATCCGCGACGCCGCCGAGCGCGAGCATCTCGCCCGCCAGGGCCAACGTCACGTCGAGGAAGCGCTGGTCCAAGTAAGTCGCCTCGCCGCGTAGGCAGCGGACCGCCACGGCGACTTCTGGCCAGTTGCCCGCTGCGGGTGCCAGCGGCTGGTCCATCGCCGTGAGCCGCGCGACAGTGGGCGTGTCAAAGTCGAGCCCGATGCCGACGAGCGCCTCGGCGAGGCGTCGGGCGTCGGCGTCGGTCTTCATGAACGCGCCGCGTCCCCGCTTCACGTCGAGCACGAGCGCATCGATGCCTTCGGCGAGCTTTTTCGACATGATCGAGGCGGCGATGAACGGGATGAACTCGACCGTCGCCGTCACATCGCGGAGCGCGTAGAGCTTCTTGTCGGCGGGCGCGATCTCAGCGGTCTGCCCGATCATCACCACGCCGATGTCGGCCAACTGCGCCCGATACTCCGGGATTGAGAGGTCGGTACGGAAGCCCGGGATGGATTCGAGCTTGTCGAGCGTACCGCCGGAGTGGCCGAGGCCGCGCCCCGAGATCATCGGCACGGGCACGCCGCAGGCCGCCACAAGCGGCGCGAGCACGAGCGAGGTCCCGTCGCCGACGCCACCCGTGGAGTGCTTGTCCACCTTGACCCCGGGCACATCTGCGAGGTCGAGGACCTCGCCAGAGTAGAGCATCGCGCGGGCGAGCGCCGCCGCCTCCTCACGGTCGAGGCCGTTGAGGAAGGACGCCATGAGGAATGCCGCCATCTGATAGTCAGGCACGGTGCCCGCCGTGTACGCGGCGATCAGCGCCTCGATCTCGGCGGCACTCAGGCAGCCGTGATCGCGCTTGCGCAGGAGGAGGGCAACGGGGTCGAGTTCCGAATTCATCGAGCCAAATGAGCTTCAGGAAAAGGCTTGGCGCTAGGTTTGCGCAGGGAGAGGGGCACCGCTCTGCACGTGCGAGCGGCTCCGAAAGTACCTGCTCCCCCACCCGCCCGTTTCGATGGGTCAACAGCAACTGCTCCCGCTCACGCTCAGCATCGTGATCGTCGGCCTGTCCGTGACGAGCGGCATCCAGGCTTACACCGAGAACACCACCAAGGCCGCCCTCGAGCGCTCGGCCACCGAGGCGATCCGGATGGCGACAGCAGCCATCGCCTAGAAGGCCAAGCCCACGGCCCTCGGCGGTGGCCTCGGTCGCGACTACCTCACCGGAATCACGCTCGGCAACCTAGGCTACCCGATCTCCGGCTCGGACCGGCTCTCTGAGTACTACACCCACTCGCAGACCCGCCTCCGCATCACGGACACGGATACAGCCGTGCCCATCGTGCACGCGCGCGACCTCACCGAGGCCTACACCGTCGTTCGCGTCTACATGTTTGGCCCGACCGAGAACTGTCTCGCCATCCGCACTTCGGTCCGGACGCAGGACGACTCCGATCAGTGGATCGAGACGCCGACCATCCCGCCTACCTGCGACGGCTGGTAACACGGACCGTCATCCTGGCGCGGTCGGCTAGGCGCGTCCTGCCATCGCTGCAATTAGGGCCGCTCCTGCTCCTACAGGCGCTGCCTCGGTTCGCATTTCGAGGCATCCACAGCGCAGGACCGCCAAAGACGCTCAGGGGCTCGTAGCCCGTACCGCCTAGCGGGGTAGTGCCAGGTATCTGGGGCACCTACACGGGGTAGATCGGTAGGGCGTGGGTTTCCACTTTGACCCCGAGGTACCACGGCCCTCGGGTCAATTGGGCCGGTAGCGGGGCGATGCATCCCTGCCTGCATTCGAGGCTGGCACCCCGTGACCGTGCGTTCATGCCCAACCTGGAACTTGGTGGGGGTACCAGATTCGGCCCCGATTGGACCCCGCCATGGCCTCCTCGGAACGCCCTTCTCTCCCTCGCAGTTAGTCCGCTCCCCTTACCGTCGCAATACGATACAGGGCCACATCGCTTGAGGGTCTAGGCTGCCACGCTGACCGCAATCGGAGACCGCACCACGTCTCAGGGGTGGTACTTCAAATTGGCCCAATACTTGACCTCAGGCTCATACCTTTCATTCCCTGTTGCGCGATTGGACCCCACATGCTTGCTCCCCCTTCTTCGCCAGCACCTCGCAAGCGCGTTCTCGTCGTGGATGATGATGAGACGAACCGCGATCTTGCTCGTCACATTTTGCAACTCTCACGCTTCGCTGTCGATGTTGCCGTTAGCGGCGAGGAGGCGCTGGTCCTGATGGACGAGGCCACTGCGGCTGGCTTCACCTACGACATCGTCGTAGCCGACCTCATGATGCCGGGGATGAGCGGCACGGACCTCGCGAGCGTGCTCGTGGAGCGCGGCAAGCCGCCCCGCCTCGTCTGCGTGACCGGACGCGTCGCCCCGACCACCCTAGAGATGTGCGCCGCAGCCGGCTTCGAC
>JBCCRG010000152.1:0-8063 GCA_039208155.1 Bacteroidota bacterium
AATTCGAGTGGGCAGGAACGCCCTGAGGCAGCGTTGAGCCACGGCAGTCTTCGTAGACTGCGCCCGTTTCGTTCTCCTGCCCGTCACTCGATGGCCTCCGTCCACACGCTCACCCGTCCGCAGAAGCTGTACGTCATCTGCACGGCCGTCTTCCTGACGGCGCTCGTGATCGCCGAGGCGACGGCGGGCAAGCTCTTCACCGCGTTCGCGCTGCCGGGCACGATCACCCTCTTCGGCACGCCCTTCGACCGCGTGGTAATGACGGCGGGCGTGATCGCCTTCCCCGTCACGTTCATCGTCACCGACCTCGTCAACGAGTACTTCGGCAAGCCCGGCATCCGCTTCCTGACGTGGCTCGGCGTGGCGATGGTGAGCTTCGAGTTCGTGCTGCTCAAGGTCGCACTCGCGGTCCCGACCGACCCCGCCTCCGCCGTCCCTGGCGAGGCCTTCGATGCGGTGTTCGGGACGACGACCTGGGTGATCATCGGGAGCCTCGTGGCCTACCTCGTGGGGCAGTTCGCCGATCTCACGCTCTTCCACTGGCTGCGCGGCCTCACGAACGGGCGGCACCTCTGGCTGCGCGCGACCGGCTCCACGCTCGGCTCGCAGTTCCTCGATACGTTCCTGGTGCTCTTCGTCGCGTTCTACATCCCTGGCGTGATGACCATCCAGACGGTGCTCGCCGTCACGCTCTTCAACTACGCTTACAAGGTCCTCATCGCCATCGGCATCACGCCTGTGATCTACGCCGCGCACTGGGCGATGGACCGCTACCTCGGGGACGCCGTGGCCGACCAACTCATCCGCGAGGCCCAGGTCGCAGGGTAGCCAAGGAAGTTTAGCCGAGCGCGGATGGAAATTGGCTTGAACGACCGCATTCGGCACCGCACCTTTCCAATCGCCAATCGCCAATCGCCAATCGCCAATCGCCAATCGCCAATCGCCAATCGCCCCTCACGCCAGCGCGTTCTCGTCGCCGGAGTCACGGACGAAGAGGCACGAGGCGTCGAGCGTCGTCACGAGGCCGCGCATGGTGTCGAAGTCGGGGGCGGGCATGAGGCCGAGCAGGTTGAGGTCGGCCTGCGGGGCCGTCCGGGCGAAGTCGCGGAAGGCGCCCGTGCCCACAACGGGCGTCGTATCCGGCAGTCGCGCTAGGTCGATGAGCCGGTCGAGGAAGTGGCGGGCGCGCTCAGCCTCGGCGGCGTCCACAACGGTGATGAGGCGGATGAGGCCGTTCCAGTTGCGTTTCAGCTTGTAGGCCAGGAGCAGCGAGAGGTCGAGGTTGCCGATGTCCATCGAGAGGTGCCAGTCGGGCGAGCGGTCGTGGATCCAGACGTTGATGTATTGCCGCTGGCCGAGCCCGGCGCGCGGGTGCGGCGCGTAGAAGACCGTCCCGACGCGCTGGCGGCGGGCCTCAACGGCGAGGCGGGCGTAGGCGTGCTCCCGGGCCGCGTGGTCCGCGAGCGCCGGATCGGGGAGGCGGAGGAAGAGGACGTTCGGGCGGAAGAAGGTGCCGCGCAGCGCCTGCAGGCTCGCTGAGACGCCCATCGCGAAGTCGTCGGTGTCGAGCGTCGTCCAGGTCGCGTAGACCCCCTGGCGTCGGAAGGCGTGGCTGAGCGTCGGGAGGCGGTCGAGGTAGGGCTCGGCGACGGTGGCGTCGGCCGTGTCCGCCGTGCCCGTCGTGAGGCCGAGCAGCTTCACGGAGCCCTTCGGGAAGACCAGCGTGCGGAGCAGCTCGAACGAGCCGCGCAGCGCGCTGAGGTCCTGCACCGGCACCAACACATTCGGCTTCCAGGCGCGCTCCTGCCGCGTCGGTAGGTCGGCTACGCGCTTCGCTGCCCACTCCGCCACGGCTACGAAGAGTCCGCTGCGCACGTCGCCGTAGGGCGCTTCGAGGTGGCGGCGCAGTAGGAACGCGTAGACGCCGACCACCACCACCACCGCCGCGAGCGCGAACGTCGGGTTCACGACGAACATCGCCAGGAGGCAGCCGCCCAGCCCGAAGAGCGGCACGAGTTGGGGGATACGCAACCTCGGTCGGAAGCTCACCAGCCCGAGCTGGCCCTCCACAAACACTACGAAGTTGATCATGGCGTAGGTGATGAGGAAGAACATCGTGATGAGCGGCGCGATCACGTTGAGATCGCGCAGCAGCAGCGCCGCCAGCACGATCCCGGCCGTCACCACGAGCGCGTTGCGGGGCTCGCCCTTGACGGTGCGCGCCGCCAGCCAAGGCCCACGCGGGAGAACCGCGTGGTCGCCGAGCGCCTGAAGGATGCGCGGCGCGCCCACGAGGGAGGCCAGCGCTGAGGAGAACGTCGCGCCGAGCAGACCCGCCAGCACGGCTGGGCCCCAGTAGGCGCGGTCGATCATGACGGTGTAGTTGCTCAGCAACTCCTCAGGCGTGGCCGAGCGGGCCAGCCAGTACGCGAGCGCGAGGTAGATCACGAGCGACACGGCGATAGCGGCCATCGTGCCGCGTGGGATGCTCCGGCGCGGGTCGCGGAGGTCGCCCGACATATTCGCTCCCGCCATGATGCCCGTCGCGGCCGGGAAGAACACCGCAAAGACGACCCAGAACGAGGTCCCGCTGAAGCCGTCCTCGGGCGTCCCCGGATAGGTGCCGGTCAGGCCCACGGCAGCAAGGTCGTATTGCATCGAGCCGTTCACGGCCGCCAGCGCCACGGACACGAGCGAGCCCGCAATCACGGCCATGATGACGTACTGCACGCGGAACGCAAACGACGCGCTCACGACCGCGATGCCGAAAAGCACGCCGAACGTGCCGAGGTCCACGAGGATCGCCGGGTGCTCAGGGAAGACGTAGGCCCAGCCCTCGCGGAAGCCGAAGACGTACATCGCCACCGCGAGCGCCTGCGAGAGGTAGAGCGGGATGCCTACGCTGCCGCCGACCTCCAGGCCGAGCGATTGCGAGATGATCGAGTACGCCCCGCCCGCCCCGATGCGGATGTTCGTCGTGATCGACGACATCGAGAGGCCCGTCGCGATGGTGATGCCGAACGAGAGCAGGATGATGCCCAGCGCTCCCAGCACGCCCGCGTTGCCGACCACCCAGCCGGTGCGGAGGTACATGATCACGCCTAGGATCGTCAGCAGCGTCGGCGTGAAGACGCCCGCGAACGTGCCGAATTTGCGTGCGCCTGGCACGTGCCCCGTGTCCTCTGGGGCGATGGTACCGAGGTCCTGGGCGGGATGGCTGCGCATGAGGCCGGGCGAAGAGCGGGCTTCCAGTATAGCACGCTCCCCCTGACGTACCGCGCTAGTGCTGCGACCGCTTCACCTTGTCAGGCTCCGTGCTAATTCGGTCAACCACCCCTGTCCCGGAAAGGCAGGGAAACCCCGCAGCGCGTGCGCTGCCCTGTTCAGGAGGGGAACTCCAAACGTGACCTTGAAGCCTACACGACCCGACAATCGCGACCGGTCACGGTGCTAGAGCGGTGTGCACTGACCTTAGGTACAGCTACGCCGTTGCAAACGGGCGCAATGATCTGGACAGAGCGATTTCCGAACCACTGACGTACTGAACCACCGAACCACTGACTCTACGGCCGACGCATCCGTCGCACCAGCGTAGCGAAGCGGACCACGCCCACGACGGCGACCACGAGCCCGAGCGAGAACAGCACCACCCCGAGTGCTGCAATGCTGGGACTGTCCGGAATCAGCTTCGGCAGCGTCACGCCGCCCGCGATGAGGGCCAGCGCGGTGCGCGCGTACGCCAGCAGCGTGCGCTCGCTCGCCAGGCGCGTCCGCTCATTCGCCAGCGCCGTGCGTTCGTTTGCCAGCGCGGTACGCTCGTCGGCGAGCTGTGTCCGCGCGTCCGCGAGGTCGGTGCGGCGGCTAGCGAGGTCGTCAGAGGTTGGCATCAGGCACAGGGGACTGTCCCATGATACGGCGCTGAGGCAACCGGGCTTCGCCGCGTAGAGCTGTGGCTCAGAACCGCACCGGCGGCGTATGGGTCTCCTCGGCGGCCTGGACGTGCTCCTGGAAGTCCTCGTCGTTCCAACCCTGGTAGATCGACACCGTGGCGAAGACCGACAGCACGAAGGCAAGCGCCACGAAGGCAATCACGAAGAGCTTGGTTTTCTTCTGGGGGAGAGGCATCGCAGCAGCGGTTGGGATGGCAGGACGCGGGCGTAAACGGCAGGGGCAGGTCGCTGTTCGGCCAGACGGGTCGGATTCGCGGAGCCTCCGCTAAAGCCGCTCTGGACCTGCGCCGATACCGCAGAAGGGCAAGCTTATCCGATCCGCGTCACTCGACTCGCACTACGCATGGGCCAGAAGCAACTTATCCTCCTGGTCCTCGCTGTCGTCCTCGTTGGGCTAGCGGCTATCGCGGGCATCGCCGTCTTCGAGCACTACAGCAGCACGATGTCAGACGAGGTCACCGTCGGCACGGACACGATGGGCGCACTGGAGCAGACACGGCCCTGAGGCTACAGGGCTCGTCACGTTCTGCCGTGCGTGCCCCAGTGGTGGACAAGCGCCTTCACGTAGCCGAGCGTCTGCTCCAGGTTCTGCACGGTGTTCCACTCGAACGTGCTGTGGAAGTCGTGGCCGCCAGTGAAGAGATTGGGCGTGGGGAGCCCTTTCTCAGAGAGCCGCGCGCCGTCCGTCCCGCCGCGGATGAGTTCGAGCCGGGGCGTGATGCCGACCGCCTCGGCGGCGTCGAGGGCGAACGCGATGGCGCGGGGGTCCGTCTCCTCGATGTAGCGGCGCATGTTGCGGTACTGGTCGCGGATCGTGACGGTGAGGCGCGCGCCGGGGTAGCGGAGGCGGAGCGTGTCGGCCTGCTCACGGAGAAAGCGTTTGCGGCGGGCCATGCCGTCGTCGTCGAAGTCGCGCAGGAGGAGGCGCACCTCGGCCTCGGCGGTGGTGGCAATGGGGATGCGGTGCGCGTAGAAGTAGCCTGCCCGCTCGTCCGTTGTGGCTGGCGTCTCGTCGTCGGGCAGCATGCCGAGAAAGGCCCCGAGCACCTCGACGGCGTTGACCATGACGCCCTTCGCGTAGCCCGGGTGCACCGTCACGCCCTCGATGCGCACGGTTGCTTCGGCGGCGTTGAACGTCTCCGCGTAGATCCCGCCCACCGCGCCGCCATCGACGGTGTAGGCCACGTCGGCCCCGAAGCGGTCGAGGTCGAGCTGCTCGACGCCGCGTCCGACCTCCTCGTCCACGGTGAAGAGCAGCCGGATCGCCGGGCGCGGTGCCGCGCCGTGGCCAGAAGCATGGCTGAGAAAATCCTCTGCGAGTTGCATGAGGACGGCGACGCCCGCCTTGTCATCCGACCCGAGCAGCGTCGTGCCGTCGCTCGTGAGCAGGTCGTGGCCGAGGTGGTCGCGGAGCGCGGGCTGCCGGTCCGGGTCGAGCGTGACGGTGGGGTCGCCGGGGAGGGTGAGCGTCTCGCCCTGGTAGGCGCGGTGGAGCACGGGCCGTACGTGCTCGCCCGGCGCGTCCGGCGACGTGTCGAGGTGCGCGATCAGGCCCAAGACGGGCAGGCTGGGCACCGACAAGCCGCTCGCGTCGCCCGCGGGGGGGATGGTCGCGTAGACGTAGCCGTGGTCGTCCATCGCGGCGTCGGCGAGGCCGAGCGCCTGGAGTTCCGCCACGAGGAGGCGCCCGAGGTCCTTCTGGCAGGCCGTCGAGGGCGTCGTGGAGACGTCTGGGTCCGAGGTGGTGTGGACCTGGACGTAGCGCCAGAAGCGGGTCGCGACGGGCGGCAGGCCGGGCGGCACCGGCACATGCGGACGGTGTGGCAGCGAGGGCAGAGCCATCGGCACGGGAGGTGAGCAGCGGAGAAGGGCGGGCGAGAAAGGCAGGCGTCCAACGGCGCGGCGTCAGAATGGTCCCCGCGATCTCGGATCGGCTGCTCCCCGCATTTACCACGCGTCGGTACGGGCGGGCAGGATATATTGCCGTAACACTGCTCGCCGCTCCTCCTGCGACCCCGACCCCGTGACCCCGATCCTGTGACGACGCCTCCCTCGAATACCAACGGCCGCTCCCCAGCACAGCCGGGCCCCGTCGTCACCGCTGGCGAGCGTCCGTCTGGGGCCGCGCTCCGTCGGGCCATCCTCGACGAGGCCCGCCGCCTCCTGCTCGCCGACGGCTACGATAGTCTCTCGATGCGCAAGATCGCCGTCGCGGTCGGGTGCAGCGCGACCAGCATCTACCTCCACTTCGCCAGCAAGGACGCGCTTATCCACGCCCTCATCGACGAGGGCATGGCGATGCTCCATCGCGAGCTGGAGCAGGCCGAGGCGGCACACACTGATCCGGTGGAGCGGCTGCTCGCCATGGCGCAGGGCTACGTGCGCTTCGGGCTGGAGAACGCGGAGTACTACGAGGTGATGTTCCTCCTGCGCCCCGAGCAGATGGCGCGCTACCCGGCGGAGAACTACCGACGCGCCCGGCGCAACCTCGGCCTGTTCGCCGAAGCGCTGGCGGCCGGTGCCGCCGCCGGGCTGCTCGACGTGACGCGGCCCGAGGTGGCCTCGTCGGTGCTGTGGGCCTCGCTGCACGGAGCCGTCTCGCTCGTGATGGCGCAGCGCGTGGACGTCAAGATCCCGAAGGCCGACTTCGTGGACGAGGCCGTGCGCCGCGCCGTGCAGGGATTCCGCCGGGCCGCGGTGGTGACCGGCGACGACGCGTAACGGAGCCCAGCAGAGCGGATCGTGGCGCGGTGAGGCCTTCTGGGGGCTGCGCGCGCGATTGATGCCGCCGTTTGGGAAACCGTGGCGTCGTAAGCGCTTTTTACTACACGGTTCATTGTAATTTCGATGCACACGGGTGCGTCCACCGCGCCCGCATCGCCCATCTCCCCAGACGCTCCCACCTCTCATGGCGCTTCAAATCCATACGGCCCCCCCCAACAGCCGCGGCAAAGTCGTCCTCGGGCGCAGCCTGCCCTCGCTCCTCGACGACGCGGTGGCGAAGTACCCTAACCCGAAGGGCTTCAACCAGCCCAGCGCTTCGGGCTGGACGACGCTCTCCAACGCGCAGTTCCGCGACCAGGTCAACGCGCTCGCGCTCGCGCTCCTCGACCTCGACGGCATCGAGGCGGGCACCAAGGTCGCCTACTACATGGAGAGCGACCTCCACTTCGCCCGCGCTGACTTCGCCTGCACGGTCGCTGGCATCGTCAACGTGCCGATCTACCTCACCAACCCGCGGGAGACGACGGCCTACGTCATCAACCACTCCGAGTCGAAGGCGGTCTACGTCTCCAACGACGAGCTGTTGGCCAAGCTCGCGCCGATGCTCGCGGACACGCCCGACATCAAGTACGTCATCCTCGCCGAGGGGACCGGGGCCAGCGCGAGCGACCTGCCCAGCGGCGTGACGTTCATGATGCAGGACGCCCTGATGGAGAAGGGCCAAGCCCTGCTCGCCGCCGACGCTGAGGCCCCGCAGCGCCTCCGCGACGCCATCGACGCGAAGAGCCTCGCGACCATCATCTACACCTCGGGCACGACGGGCACGCCGAAGGGCGTCATGCTCTCGCACGAGAACATCTCCTCGAACGTCTACGCCGCGTTCAACGGCTTCTGGACGCTCCAGCACCAGCAGGAGAACGCGCTCACGTTCCTCCCGATGACGCACATCTATGCGCGGATGCTCTCGTTCGCGTGCGTCGCCTGGGGCCAGTCGATCTACTACTCGAATCCCGACTTGCTCATCGGCCACCTCCCCGAGGTGCGCCCGACCATGTTCGCCACCGTCCCACGCGTGCTGGAGAAGGTCTACGACAAGGTGCTCGTCGGTGTCCAGGAGAGCGAGGGCCTCAAGCACAAGATCGGCTCCTGGGCGATGGAGCTCGCCAAGAACTTCGAGGCGGGCAGCCAGCCCGGCCTGAAGCACAAAATCGCCGACAAGCTCGTCTACTCGAAGCTGCGCGAGAAGCTCGGCCTCACACGCACCAAGGTGGTGTCGGTCGGCGGCGCGGCGCTCCGGAAGGACCTCGCCAACGCCTTCGCGGCCTTCGGCGTGCCGACCTACCAGGGCTACGGCCTCACCGAGACGAGCCCCGTCATCGCGACGGAGGT
>JBCCRG010000153.1:0-8063 GCA_039208155.1 Bacteroidota bacterium
CCAGGAGTCGATCAGCGTCGAGTTTGACTACGGCACGAACGTACGCCAGCGGCCGCTCAGCAGCGCCGAGTTCCGCCTGAAGCTCGACGAGATGCTCACCGACATGCCCGTGAACGGCGTCGAGTTCGTCCGGCCTCGCCCGGAGGCGCTGGACCTCTTCGGGACCGACCCGGATGCCGAGCCAGGAGATAATCCGTTGGTCCGGATCGGTCGGCTAGCCTACGACAGCGAACTCGGCGAGTACCGCTTCTCCTCGGTCGCACTCACCAACGCGATGCAGGACGAACTGCTTGGCTCGGTCCAGTTCGAGCGCTTCGTCGTGCGCCTGGTGAGCACGCCGGCCGCCGTAAGCGTGCTGCCCATCTTCGGCCCCTCGCTCACCGACCAGACGCCCCGCTTCGAGTTCATCGTGACGGACTCGAACTAGTTCACGCCCTCTCTTTCGCACTGAACCGCCGCTGCATGCGTTCGCTTTCTCCTTTCCTCTCGCGCCTCTCGGTGGCAGCGTGCCTGCTGGTCCTCGCGGCAGCGCCCGCGCTCGCCCAAGGGCTCAACAACTACGGCACGCTCTACTCGCGCTTCGGCGTAGGCGAGCGGCTCCTGTTTTCGACCTCGCAGACGGAGGCGATGGGTGGGGCCGGAGTCGCGCTCCGTTCGTTCTCCTATGCCTCGCTCGACAACCCAGCGGCGTGGGGCGACATCGCACTGACACACTTCACGTTCGGGGCGAGCGTCACCGGCACCTCCGTGGAGGCCGCCGACGGGACCACGAGTGATCTCGCGAGCGGTGGGCTGAGCACCATCCAGATCGCGTTCCCGCTGCGCCAGCAGAAGCTGGGCTTGAACATCGCCTACCGTCCCTACAGCCGCGTCAACTACCGTGCGGTGCAGACGGAGAGCTTCCTCCCCTCGGACGGCGGCGGTGCCATCGACTACCGGATCAACTACGAGGGCGAGGGCGGCCTCCAGGAGATCCAGGCGGGCCTCGGCTACCGCCTCTCGCCCAACGTGCTCATCGGCGGCAGCATCAACGCGCTCTTCGGGACGGTCGATTACCTGCAGCGCACCGAGTTCCCCGGCTCGGTGGGCTTCGTGGAGACCCGCTCGACCGAGTCAGTGCGCGTGGCGGGCGTGACGGGGACGGCAGGCGTCATCGCCTCGGTGCCGCGCCTGCTTGGGGAGGCCGACGTGCTCGCGTTCGGCGCGACGCTCCGGCTCCCGGCTCGGCTCTTCGGCGAGCGCGCGCTCACGATCGGCCAGAGCCTCGACCGCGACACGCTGGCGACCGAGACCGACGGCTCGCTGCGCCTGCCGATGGAGGTTGCTGCGGGTATCTCGTACCAGCCGACTCGGTCGCTTCGTCTTGCCGTGGATACGCGCTACGAGCCGTGGGGCAGCCAGTTTGAGAGCGACTTCGCCCTCGGCGGCTTCACGCCGGGCGGCGAGACGATCCTGAGTGACCGCTTCCGCGTGGGCGGCGGCTTAGAATGGCGACCCGCCGGTGCTCGGCGGCGCGCGCCCTACCTGTCGCGCGTGGCCTACCGTCTCGGCGGGTATGTCGACAACGGCTACCTCGCGCCGGAAGGCACCGACCTCACCACCTATGCAGCTACCGCCGGGCTCAGCCTCCCCGCCCTCATCCCAACGGCCAGCTTCGACCTCAACGTCGAAGTGGGGCAGCGTGGCGATGCGACCGGCCTACTCGTGCGGGATACCTTCGTCAAAGCCTCGGCAACCATTAACTTTGGGGAACGCTGGTTCCAGCGCCGCCGCCTCGACTGAGCCGTTCGGTTGAACCGTCTTGCGTTGCGGAACTGAGCCCGTCCGAGCCCGTGCGCAACTTTCTGGCGGCTTCCCGATCTTGATAGCCCCGACCCGAACCACCACCGTCCATCCACCCTCAGAGCCCGATGCCCCTGCGTCTGTTGACCTCGCGCCTTCACCGCCTCCCGCTCGCCGCGCTCGCTCTCGCCCTGATGCTGGCGCTCGCGCCGCGCGCCGCCGCGCAGGACGACCCCTTCCCGGTCGACTGCTCGATGTTCGATGCGGAGACGACCTACAGCCTCTACTACGAGTTTTACAAGAACGAGGAGTACGACCTCGCCAAGCCGTACCTCCGCTGCCAGCTCCAGAACTTCCCGCTGGCACCGAACAACGACGGCCGCAACTTCGACCGCGCGATCCGGATGTACACGCGCCTGGCCGAAGACCCCAGCTTTGCGGAGTACGCGCAGGCCTACCGCGACACGGTGCTCTTTTACATGGACGCCCGCACTGCCGCGCTCGACGGGGCGGGCCTTGAGTACAACCCGTATAAGGCCACCATCGATAAGGCCAACTACATGTACAACATCGTCTACGACCAGCAGGGCGGGCTGACGGGCGTCGGTAGCGCGGACCAGGTCTTCGAGCTCTACCAGGAGGCAGATACGGCCTACCCGGACTCGGTGCCGGACTTCGTCATCAACTTCCTCGGCCAGCAGTACCTCGAACGCGACATGAAGCCGCGCCTCATCGAATGGGGACCGACGGCGTTGGAGCGCATTGACACGCAGGAGGGTAAGGACTACTTCGAGGCAAACATCCTCGACGAGATGTTTGGGACCAGCGAAGAGCGCTTCGCCTACTTCTATGAAGAGGTGCAGAACGGGGAGCGCGACCCTGAGATTGTCGGTGAGGTGTTCGATCTCGCCTTCCGCCTCGGCCGCGACGACGCCATCGCGGAGCTCAAGCCCATCGTCCTCGGCATGGAGCCGTCGCCGCGCGTTATTCGCATCCTCATCCAGGCCACGGACGACCTCGACGAGAAGCTCGCGCTCTACGACCAGGCCATCGAACTCACCGAGGAGCAGGACGACCGCATCTCCCTGATGTACCAGAAGGCTGTGCTGCTACAGAGCGAAGGCCAGATCGGCGGTGCGCGTCAGATCGCCAACCAGATCTTGGAGATGGACGAAGACCACGGCCCCTCCATTATCATCATTGGGGACTACTGGGCGGGCTTGATCGGGAGCGGCGATATCGCCTCGCGCTCGCCGGTGTGGGTGGCGGTGGACTACTACAACCGTGCTGCGAGCCGGGATGAGAGTGTCGCGAGCGCAGCTCGGCAGAAAGCATCGAGCTACAGCCGCTTCTATCCGTGTCAGGAGGACGGCTTCTTCCAAGGCCTCCGCAGTGGCCAAGGCTACACGACCCCGCAAGGCGCACGTACGACGGTGCGTCTGCGTAACTGCTAGCACGCACATTCCGACGATCACAGGCGGGCGGCTTCCGGCATGGAGGGCGCCCGTTTCCTATCCGTCTACCGGTGAAGACGGAGCCGTTTCCTCCGAGCCCAGCGGAGCGGAGGCAGGTTGTGCGCCGAATCGCAGCGTGTCCATGGCCGTCTCCCAGCGGGGGCGCACGCGCTCCGTGGCACCGACCAAGTCGAGTGGCTCGGGCGCTTCGTAGGGTGCCAGCCGCCCGCCCGTCCAGGCCCCATCGCCGCTCAGGTCCACGATGAGGCGGAGCCGGTACGAGCCCTCAGGGAGCCGGTCGAACCGGAAGTTGCCATCCGCCCCAGCTGTCGCCACCGCGAGGCGTTCGCTGGCGTCCTCGGTATAGAGTTCCACCAGCAGGGGTGCGGCGGTGTGCGAGGTGTCGCGCACGACGGTACCTGTTAGTTCGCCCAGGTCAGACGCCGTGGGGATCGAGAACCGCATCGTGCGGACGGAGTCGGCCCACGGCACGCTGATCGAGACGGAGCCGGACTCGGGGAGGCTGCCAGTGCGGTACGACACGCCATCGGGGCCGATGTCGGTAAGCGCGAGCGTGACCGGGTTGAACTGGAGGCGCGCTAGCAACGTCGAGTCGGGTGGGCGCGTGAAGCGGAGTCCCGGTCGCTGGTCGGGGCGCAGCGTGCGAAGCGTGTCGCCCTCGACGCCGGGCGGAAGAAACGCTGCGACGCGGGCCTGGACGGTGTCGGGGGCGCTGCTGGGCGTGAAGACAGAGCCGCCCTGTCCGGGATTCCCGGTGGAGTCCACAACGGCCGCCGAGTCGAGGAGCGTGACGCGATGCGGGCGTGCCGAGCGCGGGTCGGTGACGAGCCAAACCTGCTGGGGCACGTCCGGCGTCTGGTACACGTCCTCCACGGTGGCAGGCGACCCAGTTGTGGTGTCGGCGACGCTCCAGGCCGTCGGTGCGCGCGTGGTGAGGCGCACCGCCTCGTCGAAGCGGATGGCAAAGCGCCGGTTCGAGGCCGAACGCACGCTCCGGATCGCCGGGCCTACGGAGTCGCGCTGCGCGAGATAGAGGTCGAGTGCGGCCACGTTGATGGTGTCGGCCCGGGTCAACGAGTCTGGTGGAACGGCAAAGGCTTCGCCCGCATCGGCCGTCAGCGAGCGGTTCTGGTCAGCGATCGCAGCCACGAAAAACGGACCTGGGCGGAGATACTCGAACGCGAAGCGCCCGTCGGAGCCTGTCTGCGTCTGGTAGCTCGGCAACGCCTCGCGGGGATCCGGCAAGACAGGCGCCTCTGCCTGACTCGTGTCCGCGTTCACCGCGCCGATGGCATAGGCGAACACGTTCACGTCCGCGACGCCCTGGCCCGTCACCGGATCGCGCAACGTCCCTTCGATCCGCGCGGCATCGAGTTGGTCGCCGGTCGAGAAGGCGAGCGTGATCGGGGCCGAGAGCTTGACGTTGCGGAGGTCCTGCAGGTCCGTGCCGAGCGTCACCACGTAGGTCGTCGAGTCGCGCAGAGGCTCAGGGAACCGGACGCGCACCTCGTCACGGTTCACATCAACGAAAAACGGCTCCGCGAAGCCCGGCACAATGCTGAGGGCGCGCTGGACGGAGCCCGCGTCCACGTCCTCGGAGAAGGCCAGGCGCATCTCGTCGGCCTCCACCCGCAACGCACCCGCCTCCGGCAGCGATGCCACCAGGCGGGGCGGTGTCTGGTCGGTCGGCCCCCCCGATGGCGCGATGGGAGTGGCACAGCCACCGAGGAAGACAAGGGTGAGGGCGCAGGCGAGCGAGAAGACGCCGGGCGACGGGATACGGCTGGGACCGATCCTCCGCACCCGCGCAAACCCCCTCACGCCGTCACGCATAGATGCCGCGCGTGCGGAGGGCGCTGGCCACCTTGTCAATGGCGATCACATAGGCCCCGATGCGCATCGGGATGTCGTACTTCTCGTGGGCCGCATAGACGCTGTTGAACCCCTTGCGCATCATGCGGTCGAGGCGGCGGTTGACGCGCTCCAGGCTCCAGAAGTACCCCTGGCGGTCCTGTACCCACTCGAAGTAGGACACCGTGACGCCGCCCGCGTTGGCGAGGATGTCGGGTACCACGAGGACGCCGTGCTCGTTGAGGATCGCGTCGGCCTCAGCGGTCGTCGGCCCGTTAGCGCCTTCGGCGATAATCTTGGCCTTGACGTCAGCGGCGTTTTCCTCCGTGATCTGGTTCTCCTTCGCGCAGGGGGCGAGAACCTCCACGTCGAGGGTGAGGAGTTCGTCGTTTGTGATCGGGTCGGCCCCGTCGAAGCCCGCGAGGGAGCGGCCGTGCGCGTCGGCGTAGTCGATGGCCGCCTGGATGTTGATGCCGTCGGGGTTGTAGTAGCCGCCGGACACGTCGGAGATGGCAACGACCTGGCAGCCCTGCTCGTGGAGGAGCAGCGCCGCGACCGAGCCAACGTTCCCGAAGCCCTGCACCGCCACGCGGCACTGACCGGGGCGGAGTCCGAGCTTGTCCATCGCGGCGAGCGTGCACGTCATGACGCCGCGCCCAGTCGCCTCGCGGCGGCCCTGGCTGCCGCCGAGCAGGATCGGCTTGCCCGTCACGACGGCAGGCTCCGTTCGGCGGACGTGCATCGAGTAGGTGTCGAGCAGCCAGGCCATGATCTGCTCGTTGGTGTTCATGTCCGGCGCTGGGATATCCTTGTCCGGGCCGAACACGTCCATCAGGTTGGCCGTGTAGCGGCGCGTGAGCCGCTCCAACTCGCCGGGGCTCATTGAGCGGGGGTCGCACTTGATCGCGCCCTTCGCGCCGCCGAAGGGGACGTCGACGACCGCGCACTTCCAGGTCATCCACGCCGCGAGCGCCTTGACCTCGTCGAGGTGCACGTCCGGGGCGTAGCGGATGCCGCCTTTCGAGGGGCCGAGCACCTCGTTGTGGATCACGCGGTAGCCCTCGAAGACCTCGAGGTGGCCGTCGTCCATCATCACGGGCACCGACGTGATGTGGATGCGCGAGGAGGAGCGGAGGTATTCGTAGAGCCCGGTATCGAGCTCGAGGATTTCGGCGGCGTAGTCGAACCGCTCCATCATCGACTGGAACGGGTTGTTCTTGTCGACGTGGGGGGTCGGTTCCTGGTAGACGGCGCGTTTGTAGACGTCGCGTTTGAAGGGCATAGAGGTACGCGGAGCGTGCGAGGGGGAGAGGGTCGTGGGCATAAGATAGCGAGCCGCGAGGCTTCGTCGGCAGGGGAGGGAACCGCAGCGGGACGGACGCGCTGAACCGAACGGCTTCAGCTCGGAAGCGCTTCCAAAACTACGACTCCGTATCGACCTGCGCGACTCTCTCCTGAAGCGCACGCACCCCTTCGCACGGAATTACCTCAATCGACCGACCCCAAAAGAGGCACGCGCGACACCTTTCGACAGCCGACAGCCGACAGCCGACAGCCGACAGCCGACAGCCGACAGCCGACAGCCGACAGCCGACAGCCGCCTACACCATGTTCCGACTCCGTAGCGCCTCCGTAACCGGATGCGTGAGCAGCGGGTGGATGCGGTAGCGGTCGCTCAGGCGGATGGCGAGCGGGGTAGCGGGCGTGCCGTGCGCGCCCGACGTGACGGTGGCCCGCGTGATGAGGAGCTCGTTCGCCAGCGACTCGAAGAGGAGGTAGCTCTCGCGGCTGGTAGCGCGGAAGACGCGTTGGTACTCCGGCAGCGTGAGGGTGCCGTGCTGGAGCAGCGCCTTCAGCGCGAACGTGCGCGGCAGGTCGTAGGTCGCCAGGAAGCCGAAGTCGAGGCCCGGGAGCGAGCGCACCGTGAGCCGGTCCCCGTCCGCCTCGAAGTCGATGCTGCGGAGCCAGTAGAACAGCGCGAGGCCGACCGAGCGCCCCGAGTTGCGCGCGAGGCGGTCGAAGTAGTCGGCGCGGAGGAGGTCTTGCCGGTCCGCCTCGGTCTTGGCAGCCCGCAGGCGACGCACGAGCAGCGGAGCTGGCGTGGCAGGCTCCTGGAAGACGAGCGGGAGCCCGCTGCGGGCGTGGCGTTTGAGCACGACGGCTTCGAGCGCGGCGCGGTCGAGCGCGGGCAGCGGCAGCGGCATCACGAGGCCGGTGAGGGCCGGTGCCGTCTTGGCGACGAAGCGCCACGCCGACTCGTTCATCGTCGCGATCCACAGCACGCGGTGGTCGGTACGGCTGAGGAACGTGAGGACGGTTTCGAGCGGGGCGAGGCCGCCGCCCGTGCGCAGCATGAGGTGTTCGAGGTGTTCGAGCAGGCAGACGCGGCGCGGGCCGTCCTTTTGGGCGAGGAGGTAGCGTTCGAGCAGCGCCAGCCTCGATGGCCCGCCGGCCTCCGCGCTCGGCTCGCCGAGGTCGATCTCGAACGCCTGCGCAAGCGTGTCCGCGAGCATGTCCGGGTCGTCGAAGCGGTCCGTGAGGTCAACGCGCTGCACCCGAAGGCCGGTCAGCAGCGTCCCCGCAGCCACCCGCAGGAACGACGTTGCGCCGCCGCCCATCGGCGCGGTCACGACCACGGCGCTCGAAGGCTGCCGCGACTGCCAGCGGGTGACGACATGCCCGAGCGACTGCAGCGCCGCGTCGCGGCCTTGGAGCAGCAGCGGGTCGGTGATGGGGTCGAAAGAGAACAGGCGGCGATAGACGAGCGGGAGGTGCTCACGCAGGGTCGCTACGGAGCCGAGTGCGTCCAGCGTAGCCTCCTTGGCCGAGGCGTTCTGCATCAGCCCCGCCGCGCTCTGGCCTTTGCGGATGAGCGACCGGACACGCTTCCAGCCGGCCTGCGCCAGCCGCTGTGTGGTGCGCCAGAGCGACTGCGCCCGGTCCTGCGCTACCCGG
>JBCCRG010000154.1:0-8023 GCA_039208155.1 Bacteroidota bacterium
CGCCGACGCGGCTCTCGATCAGGTTGATGAGCGCCCGCTTGTTGTCCTGGTGCGCCGCCCAAAGGCCGTCGAGGTCGTCGTCGCTGGCGGCGTCGAGCATGCGGTCGTCCACCCACGTCGGGCGGTGGATGCCGTTCGTGATCGCGTGGATGTGGGGGCGGCCGTCGACGTGGTTCCACATCTGGTTGGCCGTCACGCCGTGGAGCTGCGCCACGCCGTTGGCCTTCGAGGCGAGCTTGAGGCCGCCGACGGTCATGCCGAACGGATCGCCGCCGAGCGCGCGGAGCCGGTCGGCACCGAGGCCGCGGTCGGCACCGAGGCGCACGAGGCGGTCGATGGGGTGCACCTCGTTGCCTGCGAGGACCGGCGTGTGGGTCGTGAAGACGACCTCGGCCTTCGTGGCCGCGACGGCCTCGTCGTAGCTCGCGCCCACGTCCATCTTCTCACGGATGAGCTCGAAGGCGGCGAGGAGCGCGTGGCCCTCGTTGAAGTGGTAGAGGTCGATGTCGAGGCCGAGCGCGCGGAGGGCGCGCACGCCGCCGATGCCGAGGATCATCTCCTGCGCGACGCGGGCGTCGGGGCTGCCGCCGTAGAGCACGCCCGTGAGCAGGGGCTCAGGGTTGCTCGGCAGGTCCGTGTCGAGGAGGTAGAGCGGCACGGTGCCGAAGGTGTCGCAGAGCCAAACCTTTGCGCGAATGTCGTGCCCGGCGACGGGGACGGTCACCTCGACGCCGGTGTCCTTGAGGAAGCTGTAGTCGTAGTCGGGGAAGACGTACGCCTGCGAGTTGTCGTCCTGGAGCACCTGGCGGCCGTAGCCGTGCTTCCACTTGATGCCGATGCCGACGATGGGGAGGTTGTTGTCCTTGGCACCTTTGAGGTGGTCACCGGCGAGGATGCCGAGGCCGCCGGAGTAGGTCTTGAGCTGGTCAGAGAGGCCATACTCCATGCAGAAGTAGGCGACATTCGGCAGCGGGGTCGAGGCCATGTGCGTAGAGAAAGGTGGGGGGTATCGGGAGGGATGTAAGCGTTTTCACACTGGGCGATGCAGAAGATAGCATCGCGTGTAGCGCAGGCAAGCTGGGCTCTAGCGATGCTTTAACGCTTCAAAAACACAGGGCCTTCGCGCAAGGAAGGCGGCCTCGGTTTGGCGAGACGCGCCCACGACGTGCAGCGTCGGCCTGGCCGGAACGTGCTGTGCCCGTGTGCCCTGTGCCGCGTGCAAACCGTAGGCCAGGATGGGAGCGCGGTCAGATGCAGCGGGTCTTGGACGCGAAGAGCCAACCGCCGGGGCTCAAGAGCGCCGTAGTAGCCGTGCAGCGTCCGTGGTAGCCGTGCGGCGCATGGTGCTGCAGGGCCTGCCACTGCTCCGCGTGGGGCGTCCAGGCTCGGGCCTGGCCGTTTCGAAATGAGTGTCAAGATCCAGTGAACGGAGCCATAGACACGAAGGGCACCCCACGATGCCCTAGGCACGGGCAACCCCGCGGAAATCGCCGTGTAGGTCGGATTCTGGCGTACGGTGTAGGACAAACTCGTGGGGTAGGTTCACGGTCCATTCGACAAAAAACCGCGTTATGCGCGCGAGCACCCCGATGGGTTCCGGAGCCTGACGCAAAGTCGCCGGTATATTGAAGGGACAATCCGCCCCCACCCGCGCCGACTGCTGGGCCTTTCTCGCCCATGGTCGGCATTTCTGCCTCACCAACTCTCGAATACCCATGAGCAAGGCCCGTATGGAGCAGAACTGGCAGCGCGTCAAAGCCCAGATCCAAGCCGTCTGGGGCGAGATCGACGATGCCGATCTCAAGAAGGCGCGCGGCAACCTCGGCAAGATGGTCAGCCTGATCCACGAGAAGACCGGCGAAGACCGCATGGTCATCATGCAGAAGATGAACGCCGTGCTCTGAGCTGCTGCTCCAGCGCTACAATCTTCGACGCCCGGTGCTCGCTGCGAGCGCCGGGCGTTTTTTATGTCGCCTCAAAGCAGGGCGGCGGCTTCGGAACGAAAGCAGTATGCAGATAAATCGAAATAAAATGAAACTTCCCGACCACTGACCCATTCTATAAGCCGCTATTGCTATCAACAAACCACGACGCGACGTATGGCGACCCCAGCGATGAACGAGAGTTGGCGCTCCCTCCGCGACCAGATCAAAGGCATCTGGAGCGACACCGAATTCAATGACCGCAACATGCGCCGCACGCGCGGCAGCCTGCAGAAGATGGTCAACCTCGTCCACGACCGTACCGGCGAGCCCCGCACCGAGGTCCGTCGCAAGATCACGGCGTTGCTGTAGCTGCGCCCTCGATTCTCCGCGCGTGGCACCTGGTACGCCACGTGCATCGCAGGCCCGACCTCGCCGTCGGGCCTGTTTTTTATGCCCTGGCTTGCGGTGCGAGCAGGCGCTGGCTTGCTTCTTCGCCAACAGCCAACAGCCAACAGCCAACAGCGCTACGCCGCCGCCAACGCCTCCTCCAGCAACTGCTTCCGGTGCATCTCGGCGTAGATGCCGCCGTGCTCCACGAGGTCCGCGTGCGTGCCGCGCTCCGCGATGCGTCCGTCGTCGAGGACGAGGATTTGGTCGGCATCCTGCACCGCCGAGATGCGGTGGCTCACCACCACGACCGTCCGCTGGCCGAACTGCTGGCGGAGGTTCGCGAGGATGCGCGCCTCCGTCTGCGTGTCCACCGCCGAGAGGGCGTCGTCGAAAATCAGGATCGGCGGGCGGCGGATGAGCGCGCGGGCGATGGCGGTGCGCTGCTTCTGGCCGCCCGAGAGCGTGATGCCGCGCTCGCCAACGCGCGTCTGGAAGCCCTCGGGAAAGTCCTCGATGTTGCCGAGCAGGTCGGCTTCCTCGGCAGCCTGTCGGATCTCGGCGTCGGTGGCGTCGAGCTTGCCGAAGGCGATGTTGTGGCCGATGGTGTCGCTGAAGAGGAAGACCTCTTGTGGGACGTAGCCGATGCTACGCCGAAGTAGGTCGAGCGGGACCGTCCGCACGTCGCGGCCGTCGATCAGCACGCGACCCTCGGCGGCGTCCAGGAGTCTTGGGATGAGCTCGACGAGCGTCGTTTTGCCCGCGCCCGTGCGCCCGACGATGCCGAGCGTCGTCCCGGCAGGCACGTCGAACGACACGTCGCGCAGCACCCACGGAGCCTCGGCGGGGTTCGCGGGGGCGCCGTCCCCGCCGATCTCGCCTGGGTCCTCCAACGCCAGCACGTCCTCCGGCTCCAGCGCAGCGAAGTGGAAGCCGACGCCTTCAAACGTGATCCGTCCCGCCACGGCGTCGATGCCGGTGTCCGTTTGTTCGCCGTCGCGGATCGCAGGCGTCCGGTCGAGGATGCGCACGAGGCGGCTCCACGAGGCGCGCGCCTGCTGGATCATGTTGATCACGAACCCGAGCGACGCGACGGGCCACGTCAGGATGGCGACGTAGATGATGTACTCTGCGATGTTGCCCAGCGTGATCGCGCCCTCGATGGCGAGGCGACCCCCGACCCACACGACGAGGATCGTGGACGCGCCGATGAGCACGAGCATCGTCGGGCGAAACGCGGTCTCTACGAGCGCGAGGTCGAGCGCGCGGTGCTGGTAGCCGACGCTCTCCCGCTCGAAGCGCTTCGCCTCGTGGTTCTCGCGGACGTACGCCTTCACCACGCGGATGCCCGAGAGCGCCTCCTGCACGCGGCTCGTGAGCATCGAGTACTGCGCCTGCTGCCGGTCCGTGCGCGTGTGGATCATGCGCGCGACGAAGAAGATCGAGATCGCCAGGAGCGGCATCGGCGTGAGCGCCCAGAACGTCAGCGTGGGCGAGATAAGCAGCATCACCGTGAGCGCGAGGCCCGTGACGGCGGTGGCTTGCACGCTGTACATCAGCGCGGGCCCGACGTAGCGCCGCACCTTCTCGATGTCGCTCGTGGCGCGCGTCATCACATCGCCGGTGGCGGTCTGGCTGTAGAAGGGCCGCCCGAGCCGCTGGAGGTGGCCGTAGAGCACGTTGCGCAGGTCAAACTCGATGTGGCGGCTTGCCACCACCACGGTGCGGCGCATGAGGAAGATGAACAGACCGCTGAGCAGGCTCGCGCTTAGGATCACCGCGCCGCCAAGGACGAGCGTGTAGGTGAACTGCGCGTGGGCGAAGCCGCTCACGGGCGTGCCCTGGTAGAGCGCGTGCAGGTCCACCATGCGCGGCACCGCGTCCACGGCCTGCCGCACGATGTTGGGCACGAGGAGCGTGAAGCCTGCCGAGACGAGCGCGCACAGCAGCCCCGGAATCATGAGGTGCTTGTAGCGCCAGAGGTAGACGTTGAGCCGACGAAGCAACGGAGTGGAGAGGTACGAAGTGAGAAGTGGGAGTCAGTCCGATGCTACGCGAGCACGATCAATGGAGCAGGCAACGGCGCGGTGGCGGAGGCGGTTTCGGATCGAGACGGGTCGTCTCCCGTGGAGCCTGAGCTGCGGATGCCGGGTCACGATGTCAGCATAGCTCCGTGTTGCGTACTACGTACGGCGTATCGGATCCATGCCATCCCGTGCTACGCAACACCTCCAGGAGGTCGAGTGCCTGCGGCAGTACGTCGATTTGGAGCGCCTGCGGCTGGAGGATGAGGTCGAGATCCACCTGCATAGGATGTTCGACGAGCTCGACCTTCCGCCGCTGCTCTTCGTGCCGCTCGTCGAGAACTGCTTCAAGCACCTCGACCGGCGAGCGGACGCGCCGTTCATCCGGATCGACCTGTCCGTAGATGCGGACAGCATCCTACACCTACGTCTCGAAAACCGAGCGCTCTTGCCCGAATCAGAGGCGGAGCCCTTGGACCGTCCCGAGGGCGGCGTAGGACTGCGTAACGTGCGCGAGCGCCTGGCGTTGCTCTGCCCGAAGCGCCATACCTTCACGGCAGGCCCGCTCGCCGACCGCTTCCTCGGCGACGTGACCGTCCGCCTGAACCCACTACCGACGCTGCTGAAGGACGCCGTTGCGCAACACCGCAGCCAGGCCGAGCTGGCTTGACGAATACACGACCTGCTGACGTTTCGTCTCTCTTCCATGCCGCCGTCTACCGTCTCCACGCTGCCCGGTCTCCGCTGCCTGATCGTGGACGACGAGCCACTTGGGCGGCGCGCTATCCGCAGCCATATTGACGCGCACCCCCTCCTCGACGCGGTGGCCGAGGCGCGCGACGGGATGGAGGCGATGGCGGCCCTGCGCGGCGGCGGCATCGACGCGGTGTTCTTGGACCTGGAGATGCCGAAGCTCACCGGCTTTGAGATGCTCCGCGCGCTACTCATACCGCCGCTCGTGGTGGTGGTGACGGCCTATTCCGACCGCGCCGTCGAGGGCTTCGACGTGGGCGTGGTGGACTACCTCGTCAAGCCCGTCGCGCGGGAGCGGTTTGCCAAGTCCGCGGCTCGCCTCCTGAGCGCGGCCGCCGAGCGCACACGCTCCGACGCGTCGCCCAGCGCACCGGCGGCGGCGTCTGCGGAGGCGGGCCAGTCGGGTGCGTCCACGTCGGGTGCCTCGTTCTTCGTGCCGACCGACCAGGGGGCGGAGCGGATCGACCTGGACGACCTCCGCTACGCCGAGGCGTGGGGCAACTACGTCCGCCTCCACCTGCCGGGCCGCACCGTGCTGACGAAGGGCCCGCTCTACGACGTAGCCCGCTCGTTGCCCGACGCCGCGTTTGTGCAAGTGCACCGGTCGTACGTGGTCGCGACGCGGCACATCCAACGGGTGACGAGCAGCGCTGTCGTCGTGGACGGGCAGGAGATCCCAGTGAGCGAGCGCCACCGGGCGACGGTCGTCGCGCGCCTCGGCCTGGCATAAACCACCATGGAGCTCATCAGGCAGTCACGGCGGGCGAAAATGCCACGTCGTCTGTGATCGGCTCCGCGGTATCCTCAACCGGATCGTCGTCTTCAACGGTGACGTCACGGCCGAAGTAGGCCAGGACGTCGTGCTGCCATTGGGTGAGCGCGGGGACGAGCAGGAGGATGACGAACGTGGCGAACAGGATGCCGAAGCTGAGGCTGACGGCCATCGGGACGAGAAACTGCGCCTGCACGCTGCGCTCCAGCAGCAGCGGGAGCATGCCCAGGAACGTCGTCACGGTGGTGAGCATGATCGGGCGGAACCGCAGCTTGGCCCCCGACACGATGGCCTCGCTCATCGGCAGGCCCTTGCGCCGCTGCTCGTTGACGAAGTCGACCAGCACCAGCGAGTCGTTCACGATCACGCCGCTGAGGCCGATCAGCCCGGCGACGCTCAGCATGCCGAGGTGCAGCCCAAACAGTAGGTGCCCCACGAGCGCGCCGATCAGCCCGAACGGGATCGCAGCCATGACGATGAGCGGCTGCACGTAGGAGCCGAACGGGATCGCGAGCAGCACATAGATCACGAACAGCGCGAGCGGGAACGACACGGCGAGCGCCTCCAGCGTCTCGGCCTGCTCCCGCTGCTCGCCCTCCACGTCGATGGTCAGGCCGGGGTACGTGTCCAGCAGCTTTGGGATGGCCTCGGCCTGCACCTGCGCGGTGACGGCGTTGCCCGAGGTGATCGCCGGGTCGAGGTCGGCGGTCACGGAGAGGACGCGCCGGCCATCGCGGCGGGTGATGGTCGTCGGCGCGGTGCTCATCGTGACGGTGGCGACGTCGTAGAGCGGGACGGCAGCGCCCTGCGGCGTGCGGATGCGGTAGGTGCTGAGGTCGCCGAGGGCATCGCGCTCGTCCTCGGGGAGGCGCACGTAGACGCGCACGTCGTCGCGGCCGCGCTGGATGCGGACGGCCTCCTCGCCGAAGTACGCCGCCCGGACTTGCCGCGCGAGGTCCTCCAGCGTCAGGCCCAGCGTGCGAGCCTGCGGCAGCAGGTCGAGCTGGAGTTCCTGCTTGCCCGCCTCCTCATCGTCAGCCACGTCGAAGACGCCCGCGTAGGTGAGGAGGTCGGCCTTGAGCGCGTCGGTAGCGGCGCGTACCACGGCGGGGTCATCGGCGGCGAGTTCGAACTCCACGGGCCCGCCGAACGCGACGGCACCGGAGGCGAACGTCAGCGCCGTGGCCTCGGCCACCTCGCCTACCTCGGCGCGCCACGCCTGCTCGAACGCCGCCGCCGAGAGGTCACGCTCCTCGGCTTCGCCCAACTCGATGTTGACCTCGGCGACATGCGACTCGATGAAGCCTGCGGTGCTCACGTCGCCCTGCTGCGAGGGCTGGCGGCCGACGATGACGTGGACGTTCTGGATCAGCGGCGGGTGGTCGGCGTCGAGGTCTTGCTGCAACGCCTCGGCGGCGGCGCGGCCCGCGGCTTCGAGGCGCAGCGCGACGGCCTCCGTCTGCGCGAGCGGCGCTCCCGGCCGCAGCTCGACCTGCGCGCGGACGTTGTTGCCTTCGATCTCCGGGAAGAACGTGAACGGGATGTAGCCGCCGACCACGAACCCGACGCTAATCGTGAGCAGCGCCACCGCCGTGGCGATCACGAGGCCATAGCGCCGCACGCTGAAGCGCACGCTGCGGTCGAGCGGCCCCTCGACGAACCAGTTCAGCGCCCGCGTGAACGCGTCGCGCGCCGTGTCGATGCCCCGGGTGAGCGGGTTGGTCGACGGGCGCTCCTCGTGGGCGAGGTGGTGGGGCAGGATGAACAGCACCTCGACGAGCGAGAGCGCCAGCACCGCAATCACGATGGTCGGCAGGACGACGAGCATCTTGCCGAGCGTGCCCGGGACGAAGAGCAGCGGCATGAACGCCGTCATCGTCGTGAGTACGGCGAAGGTGACGGGCCCGGCCACGCGCGACGCGCCCCGGATCGACGCCGTCAGCGGCGACGCCCCGCGCTCGCGCTCCGCTACGATGTTCTCGCCTACCACAATCGCGTCGTCCACCACGATGCCGACGGCCAGGATGAAGCCGAAGAGCGAGATCATGCTCACGGACACGTCGAGCCAGATCATCACGGCGAAGGTGCCCATGAACGAGAGGAAGATCCCGAACGAGGTCCAGAACGCGAGGCGCGTGTTGAGGAAGAGCATCAGCGCGAGC
>JBCCRG010000155.1:0-8020 GCA_039208155.1 Bacteroidota bacterium
CACCGTCACGGCTGCCGGAGCAGTGCCAGCGTCGAATTCCAGCGTCAGCGTTTCGGACGCGGGGTTCGGATACGCGGTCAGCGCCAGTGACGTGGCAGGAAGCGGGGTTGGCTCGTCGGCTACGGTGTTGACGAGGATGAACGTCGCGCCCGGCGGCAGCGCGTGGATCGTTGCGTCGAGAAGGGCGGCGTTTTGGCGGCGGAAGGGGCGAGCCGTGGTGGCGGTGGCGCGGGCGTCCACGAGCACGACCGACGTTTGCCCGGCCACGGTCGCGGTGCCGTCCTCGATGGTGAGGCCCGCGTCGTCGCTCGCAAGGAGGGCGTATGCGGCATCCGACTCAGTGAGCGCCCAGAGGGCCCCCGCCGTACGGTTCTCGCGGTAGCAGTCCTCGCCATCGAAGGCACGGGGAAGGACGACGAGACCGGGGGCGAGATCGAGGGCAGGTCTGAGGCGGAGGAGGCCGTCGTAGGCGGCGCTGCAACGAAACTCGGTGCGGTCCACGACGGCGTCTCCGGCGAGCTTGGCGTCGTCGCCGAGGAGTGCCACGCTGGGGGCCGCCGCGAATGCAGCACCCACCGCCGAGGTGGGGGCAAGCAGCGTCGTCGCGTCGTCGAGGTCGAGGCCGGCGAGCACGACGAGGGCCCCCTCGCGGACCTGCGCTGCGGCGGTAGCGTCGTCGGCCGTGCTGGCATCGAGGCCGACGAGCGTAGCCGCGAAGCCGCGACTGGCGAGGCTGTTGGTGAGCGTCGTGGCAGCCGTTGCGTCGGGAGCAGCGAGTACGGTGACGGCGGCCCCCGGTGCCAGCGCAGCAAGCGCGCGGTCGAGTGGCGCGTCGGTGGCGAGCCAGGCTGCCGTGTCAGCGCTCCCGTCGAGCGTGATCGTGCGGGGGGGCACCTCGAAGGTGGCCGCGACGAACGGCTCCGCATCGTCGGGCATCGTGACGGCGTCACCGGTCTCGACGTTCACGTGGAAGCCTTCGGTGACCTGAACGAGGCGGATGTCAGAGAGCCAGAGCGGCGTGTCGGCCTCGGCGCGCGAGATGGTGGCTGGGGTGGCGTAGAGCAGCGAGACGGTCCCGCCGCCGAACACCTCGCCGACGCCGTCAGGACCGATGCCGAGGCCCGTGTCCGCATCCAGGCCGATGCCCGTGACCCAGGCACCACTGGCGGCGTGGTGCTGCGCCATCATCGCCATCAGCCGCCCAATGCGCCCGCGCTCGAAGAAGTGCGTGTCCACGACTGTCCCGGGCATCAGCGTGTCGAGGAAGTCGTCGGTGAGGGTGAGGCGGCGGTCCTGCGGGTCGCGCAGGGTGCCGCGCGAGGTGGCGCTGCCGCGCTGCGCATCGGACGTGACGCTGCTGAGCACCATCGCGCCCGCGCTCGTCCCGCCGATCACGCCGCCACGCGCGAAGACTGCCGCGATGGCGTCCTCCGCGAGGGTGCTGTTCCAGCGCGAGACGTAGCGCCACTGGTCGCCGCCCGGCAGGAAGATGCCGTCGGCCGCCAGGATGGCGTCGCGCGTGGCCGGGTCGTTGGCGATGGCCGTCGAAGAGATTGGGAGGTACGTCACCGTCGCGCCCGCCGCTTCGAGCGCGTCCTCGATGCCGAGGCCGGGGTCGTTCGTGTAGTCCGCGACGACGACCTGCTTGTTGGCGGCGCGCTCCACGAACCAGGCGAGGCCGTCTGAGGGCGTGCTGCCCCCGCCCACGACCAGCACGGAGCCTTGACCCGACGCGACAGGTCCGAAGAGCGACAGCGGGAGGAGCCCCAGGAGAAGCGGGAGGAAGAGCGCGAGACGCGGCATGGTCAAGACAAGGGGTAGACGCAGGTGCACATTGCGGGAAAGCGGGCGCGGCGGTTAAACTCCGCCTCGCTCGACCAAGGGGTATGGCTGCCCCCCAGCCTGGGGGGATGCCCGATGGAGAGGCCCCTCACGGTCGGCGGCTCGATCCGTTCCGCACACGCGCAAGCTATGGGTTTCCTTCATCTCCAACGCTCCACGTGCTGGCGCTCCACATGCTGGTGCCTCGCGGCACACGCCGTCGTCCTGGCACTGGTTACGGCTGCGCCCGTACTCGCCCAGACCGGCGTCCTCACGGGCACCATCACCGATACGGCGGGCGAGCCGCTGCCCGGCGCGACCGTGCAGGTGCAGGCGCTCCAGCGCGGCGTCATCACCGACATCGACGGCGGCTACTCGCTCGCGCTGCCCGCAGGAGCGCACACCGTCCGTATCTCGTTTGTGGCGTTCCGCACCGAGACGCGGGCCGTCGAGATCGCCGAGGGCGAGACGCTGACGCTCGACGTGGTGCTGCGCGACGACCTCGTGGGCCTCGACGAGGTCGTGGTGACGGGACAGGGGGCGTCCATCGAGCGGCGGCGGATGACGACCGACATCGAGGTGCTCGACCTGCGGACCATCGAGGAGGCGCAGGCGGCCAACGTCGCCGAACTGCTCCAGGGACGCGTGCCAGGCGCGCAAATCCGCGCCGTCTCAGGGCAACCGGGCCAGGGCGCGCGCATCAACCTGCGAGGCGTGACCAGCTTCTCGAACTCGACCACGCCCGTCATCTACATCGACGGCGTGCGGGTGGACAACGCGGAGGCAACCGGCATCGGCGTCGGCGGCGAGTACACGTCCACGCTCGCCGACCTCGTCCCGGCCGACATCGAGCGGATCGAGATCACGAAGGGCGGTGCGGCCTCGACGCTCTACGGCGCGGAGGCGGCCAACGGCGTGATCCAGATCTTTACGAAGAAGGGCATCGCGGGACGCGGGCGCATCACCATCCGCACCGAGCAGGGCATCGATCAACCCGTCCTCGATTTCGTGAAGGACACGGGCTTCGTCTTCCCCGACGAGACCGGCGACCCCCAGGACCCCAACTTCGGTCGCACCGACTTCCTCGCCGACGAGTTCTTCCGCACGGGCACCTCGCAGAACTACTATGTCAGCGCCTCGGGCGGCGCGCAGGGGCTGACGTATCTCCTCTCCGGCCAGGCCGAGCGTGGCGAGGGCGTCCAGCCGCAGAACGACAACGCGCTCTACGCGCTGCGCGGCTCGCTCGGGGCCGAGCTCACCCCACAGCTCCGCGCGCAGTTCTCGGGCAGCTACGTCCACAGCCGCTTCAACCGCCTCTTCGCAGGCCGCGCCTTCCAGGACCCCGTGACCGCGTTCGAGGTCGGCGACGCCTTCGGGCTCACGGGTGCGGCCACGTTCGACGAGGCGCTCGGCATCTTCCTCAGCCCGAACATCGAGGAGGAGGTCGACCGCTTCACGATCTCGGCGGGCCTCCAGCACGCGCCGTCGCAGGCGTTCGACCACAAGCTCTCCGTCGGGCTCGATTACCGCGCCAACGAGCAGCGCATCTTCGAGCCCATCGACTACCCCGTGGTCCCCGACCGGCAGGGGCGGCTCGACCGCTACAACCGCGACTTCTCCAGCGTCACGCTCGAATACGTCGGCGTGGTCCGCTGGCCGCGCGAGGGGCGGCTCACGAGCGACCTCACCTTCGGCGTGCAGGGCTTCCGCACGGACGAGAGCGTGGTCGAGGTGTTCGCCGAGGACTTCACGCTGCCTGGCGTCGGCGAGTTCGACTCGGCCGTGACGAAGGACGCTACCGAGGCGCGCGTGGAGCTGTTCAACGGCGGCGTGTTCGTGCAGAACCAACTCGGCCTCGACGACCGCCTCTTCCTCGATCTCGGGCTCCGTCTCGACGGCAACTCGGCCTTCGGCGACGAGGTCGGGCTGGTCGCCTTCCCGAAAGCAGGGCTCGCCTACAACCTCCACCAGATTCCGGGCTTCCAGGAGCGGCTGCGCGGCATCCTGAGCGCGCTCAAGCTGCGCGTGGCCTACGGCGCGACGGGCAACTTCCCGAGCCCCTTCGCGAGCACCCGCAGCTTCGATGCTTTCCCGTTCCTCGGCGAGAGCGCGCTCTTCGTAGACAACCCCGGCAACGACGACCTGCGCCCCGAGCGCACGGCCACGCTGGAAGGCGGCTTCGACGCAGGCTTCCTGAACGACCGCCTCTCGCTCAAGGCTACGCTCTACAACGCCCGCACGACCGACGCGCTGCTGTCCGTTCCCGAGCAGCCGACCGTCCTTGGCACCTCGCAGGTGCGCAACGTTGGGACGATCTCGAACACGGGCCTCGAACTCGAAGCCACCGCTCGCGTCCTCGACGGCCCGCGTGTAGGGCTGACCATCGGCGGCTATTTCCACACGTTCACCAACGAGGTCGAGGCCATCGACGTGGACGTGACGGACCTCAACATCGGGCCGAGCTACCTCCCCGGCGGCGACGGGCTGCAGATCATCGAGGCGGGCCGCCCGATCAGCGCGTGGCGCGTGACGGTCCCCATCGACACCGACGGCGACGGCCTCCTCGATGGCTCCGACGTGCAGTTCACTGGCGAGACGGCGTACCTCCCGACAACCGGCGGCCTCAGTATCGACCTGACGCTCTTCCGCCAGTGGTCCTTCCGCGCCGTGGGCGACTTCGCCGTCGGCGGCCAGGTGCTCGACCTCGCCTCGCGCTGGGCCGCGCTCAACGGGATCTACCGCGTGGACCTACCGCGCCGCTACCCGTCGGCCGAGGTCATCCAGGCTGGCATCGACGCAGGTACGTTCGTCCGCCAGGGCGACGACGTCTTCCAGGCGCAGGACGGCGTGATCGTGACCGACCCCGACGGCAACCCGGTCCTCGCCGGACGCCGCTACTCGCCCGACGCCGCGCAGAGCTTTCTCTTGCAGGACGCCGACTTCTTCAAGCTTCGCGAGATCGGCGTGCGCTACAGCGTGCCGAAGGCGTTCGCGCAGCGCCTCCGCCTGGAGGGCGCCGAGGTCTATTTCAACGTGCGCAACGTGCTCACCGTCGCCGCGAGCGACCTCGTGGACCCCGAGCTCTCGGGCCTCTCCGGCACGGCGCTCGACCTCGGCGGCGCGAGCGCGAACACCGTCCCGCAGCCGCGCCAGTTCCGCCTCGGCCTCCAAATCACGATTTGAGCGAAGTACGACGTATGAAGTTTGAAGTGCGAAGTGAGGAGGCAATGAACCGGACTCGCCAACACGCAACACGCAACACGCAACAGGAGCAAGATGTCATCCTGAGCGAGCGTCAGCGAGTCAAACCGCAGGTTCACGCCAGTAAAGGATCTGCGGGCCAGCACCGCAGTCACAGTCAGCACGCCGAGGTAGACAGAGATCCCTCGGCTCCATCCGCTTCGCGGCTTACGCTCGGGATGACAAGGAAGGTGAGGGCGCGTTTTGCTGCGCTGGTCTTCACGGCCCTCTTGGCGCTCCCCGCGTGCGACTTGTTCGACCCGACCGACGTGGACAATCCGCTCGTGACGGTCGATGACGTGCTCGACGCGCCGCGCCCGACGGCGACGCTGCTGCCGGGCCTGCGCGGGCAGTTCGCCCGGACGCTCGGTGCGGTCGTGACGACTACGGAGCCCGTCACGGACAACGTCTCCGTCCACGACAGCGGACTCAGCTTCGAACTCGACACGCCGCGCGAGCTCACGTCGCGCTCGGGTATCCTCAACACGAGTGGGCGGGTCGGAGCCTACTGGAATCTGCAAGAGTTGCGGGCCTACGGCGACCTCGTGCTGGACGAGGTCGTGCCCAGCGATACGACGGCGACCGCCGATGAGCGGGCCGAGGCGCACGTCTGGCGCGCGCTCGCCTATGTGATGCTCGGCGAGAACTTCAGCGCGGCACCGGTCCAGCCGGATGGCGCGCCAGTACCCGCGCGGCAGCACCTCGACCGTGCCCTCACCGATCTCCGCGCAGCTCGCAGCCTCGCCGCGGACGTTGACCTCGTGCTGCGGGCTGAGGCCGTCCTCGCCCGTACGTTCCGCGCGTTGGGCCAGGCCGACAGCGCGGCGTTCTATGCCCAGGCCGCGCTCGACCGCGATGCGGAGTTTGCGTTCGTCCAGGGCTTCGACGGTGGGATCACCTCCCTCGGCAACGAAGCCTACGAGTACGTCGCCGGGCGGCTCACGCAGGACCTCCAGCCGCTTCCCCGCCTGGACTTCCTCGACCCGAAGTACACCGCGCCTGAGGCAGGCATCGCCTACGCCAAGGCCGAGGAGATGCGCCTCCTCCTCGCCGAGACCGCGATGGCACGGGGTAATTACAATGCGGGGATTGAAAACCTCGCGGCAGCCAGCGCGCTGGCCCAGCGCCGCGCTGTGGTTTCTTTTGCTGAGCAAGACGTGCGTCTCGGGGCGGGCGGTGTGCTCCGGCCCCGCGACGCCCGCATCGCGGTGCGGGCCGACGCGGACAGCCCGCTCCGCGACGGCCTCGTGCTGCAGCGCCCGACGGCGCCCTTCTCGCTCCCCGTCCCCGTCCTTTCTGCGACCTCGATCTCAGCCGACAGCGTCCGCACCCTCTCCGCAGGCGCTGAGGTCCAACTGCGTCGCCTGCTCTACACGCTGCGGCAGGAAATCCTTTACCTCGAAGGCCGCCGCATGCACGACCTCGGCATCCGGCTCCCCATTATGCGCCGCGAGATCGACACCAACTCTGGTGTCTCCGAAGGCGACGCCGGGACCACGGTGGTCGTCCCAGCCTACATCCCGGAGGGCACGACGATGGACCGATACACGCCGTTCGAAGACCTCTACGACGGCCTCGAACGCCTCCAGTCCGACGAGGTCACGATGCTCGTGGACATGAACCGCGTGCTCGCCACCGAGCGGGGGCTGGTCGTAACGAATCCGCAGTTGGACGGGTAGCAGGAGACGGAGAGACGGAGAAAGGGAGCGCCGACACACCGCGGCATTGTAGGGGCGGTTTGCAAACCGTCCTGCTGCGGGGCCACGTCGAGCCACGAAAATGGGGCCGACACCCGAGGGAGCGGCCCCGCTGGAGCAGTGCCCGGCGTTGCGGTCAGCGCGCGACGGTGATCGTGCGCGTCGCCGAGCGGCCATCGGCCCGAAGGTGGACGAGGTAGAGCCCTGTCGGGAGCCGTGCGGCCTCGACGGTGAGCGGGTGTTCGCCAGCCCCAAGCGTGCCGTCAGCGAGCGTAGTGACCTCGCGGCCGAGTACGTCGTAGACGGTAGCAACAACCTCCGTCGGACGGTCGAGCGTGAGCGTCAGTTCGGTGCGGTCGGCGAAGGGGTTCGGGAACGCGGCCGAGAGCGTCACGCCCTGTGCGATGGCATCGTCCTCGGCGGCAACGGCGATGGCACGCGTGTAGACCGGTACATCGGTGAAGCGCTCAGCGGCATACAATGCGCCCGGGCCGCCTAGGACGGGCGTGTAGGCGAGGGCTCTCACGGAGGCGTCGTCGTCGGGGAAGCCTGCGTTGTCTAGCGTCCACGTCGCGCCATCGTCGGTCGAGATATAGGTGCCGAGGGACCCCCCGGCCCAGAGCTGCTGGGCAGCCCCATCCGGGGTAGGCGTCTCGACGATGCTATCGATGCGGTCGTCGAGGGCGCTCAGGCGCGTCCACGTGTCACCGTTGTTGGTCGAGCGGAAGAGGCCGCCCACGACGCCCTCGGTCAGGAAAACGCCGACGAGGACAGTGCCCTCGCTCGTGACGAAGATCGAACTCACACTCTCCCCGAAGAGGCCCTTCGACTCCCACGTCTGCCCGAAGTCCGGCGAGACGTAAATGCCGTCCACATTCAGGTCCTCGTTGAAGTCACCCGCCCAGATGGTTTCACCGTCGGCGTAGAGGGCGTTCACGTCGATCCCGTCGTTCACCTCGGTCCACGAGAGGCCGTTGTTGAACGAGCGGTAGAGCGCGAAGATGGAGCCCGCGTAGAGCACGTTTTCGTCGGCGTCGGCGGTCAGGGCGAAGATGTCGGAGCGCGCGATGCCGTTGTTGACCGGGAGGAAGGCCGTGCCGTCGTCGGAACGGTACATCCCGTCGCTGACGGTGGCGACGAAGATGCTGCCGCCGAGGCTCGTGATGACGCGCGGGTTCTGGCTGGAGAGCACCTGCGTCCAGGTCTGCCCTGCGTCGATGGAGCGATAGACGCCTGCATCGGCCGCGGGTGGGTCGCCTGAG
>JBCCRG010000156.1:0-8013 GCA_039208155.1 Bacteroidota bacterium
GCGCTGCTGCTGATCTACCTCGTGCTCGCCGCGCAGTTCGAGAGCTTCCGTGACCCGTTCACGATCCTGCTCACGGTCCCGCTCGCGCTCGCGGGCGCGCTCCTGGCGCTGTGGTACTTCAACCAGTCGCTCAACCTCTTCAGCCAAATCGGGCTCGTGATGCTGATCGGCCTCGTGACGAAGAACGCGATCCTGATCGTCGAATTCGCCAACCAGCGCCGCGCCGCTGGGCGGACAATCCACGAGGCAGCGCTGGACGCCGCCGCTGCCCGCTTCCGCCCGATCCTGATGACGGCCGCTTCCACGGCGCTCGGCACGCTGCCGATTGCATTGGCGCTAGGTGCTGGTGCGGAGAGCCGCATGCCGATGGGCATTGCCATCATCGGCGGCCTGCTGATCGGCACCGCGCTGACGCTGTTCGTGATCCCGGCGGTCTATCCGGCGCTCACCCGCAAGACGCTCGCTCCGGCCATCGAAGAGGCGGCACTGCTGAGCCCCAACGAAAGCGGCGGCCCGGCGGGCGACGGCCTGGATACACTTACGCCTGACTTAGCTGCCACCGAGTCGTCGCGCTAGGATGGCGCAGCGCCGGTTAGAAGCGTTTGGATTTTCCTGTCCCCCTCCAACGCGCTGATCTCAACCCCCGGTGACCGGCTAACCTCCCTTGGTCGTCGTGGAGAGGTTTGCAGCAGCGCTGGCGCATGCCTCTGCAGCCGCGCTGACAAAGGTGGCTGCCCTCTCAAGTTCGTCCGCCGAAGCCGTACTCACCGCCTCCGTGATAGCGTTGAAGGACGTTCGATACACTGCCCCGATCTCCGCGCGGGCTTCAGGCGTGAGGTCCAGCAACACCGCCCGTCGGTCCATTGGGTCTCGCGACCGCTGCAGGTGCCCCGACTTGACGAGGCGATCTGCGAGCGCCGTCATAGCCCCACTTGAGAGACCCAATGCCTCGCCGATGTCACCGACGCGGCGAGGGCCTTGTTCGAGCGCTGTGAGGGCCGACAGATCAGAGCGGTGTAGTCCCAACTGAGTCGCTGCGGCCGCGTCGAAAGCGTCGAAGGCGTCGTAGAGGGTTCGGATGGCCGTAAGAAAAGGCGGCGGGGCTGAGGGATCTGGAACCGACATCTATCTCGATGGTTGAGTTAATCATCTCGATCAAAGAGATACTCGATGATTCATCTACAAGTCTATCGAGTAGCACGCCTGTCGAGTCTATCAGGTCTCTACCGCCCGTCTTCATTACCCGTTCCGCCCATGCCCCGCCCGTATACCCTCGATGCGCTTGAGCCTGAGCTTCGTCCCCTTGCTCGCGCGCTCGGTCCCCCCGACTATACCGACCTGGCCGCTGCCCGCGAAGGCGTGCGCCAGATGCAGCGCTTCGGCCCGCCCGTCGACACGTCTGGGCTCTCCGTCGACGACCGGTCTATTCCTAGCGCGAGTGGCGATGCTGAGGTCCACGTTCGCCTCTATGTGCCCGAAGACGCGACCGCACCGGAGGCGCTGCGGGACAGTCAGCGCCCTGCGCTCGTGTTCATGCACTGGGGCGGGTTCGTCCTGGGCGATCTCGACACTGAGCATGCGCGGTGCGCGCGGCTGGCGCAGCAGGTAGGCCTGGTGGTTGTCTCGGTCGACTACCGACTGGCTCCCGAGCACCCGTACCCTGCAGGATTAGACGACGCAGGGGCAGCGCTGGGCTGGGTGCACGCCGAGGCGCACACCCTCGGCGTTGACCGGTCTCGGATTGCCGTAGGCGGAACAAGTGCAGGAGCAGGGCTGGCGGCTGCGCTCGCGCTGCGCATGCGAGACGCGCAGCGCGCTGGCACCCCATCGGTACCGACGATCGCCTTCCAATATCTCGGCTATCCTGTGTTGGATGATCGCTGCCAGACAGGCTCTGCGCGCATCTACGCGAGCACACCCAATTGGGCGGCGGAAGCGAATCGGCGCATGTGGGAGTTGTACCTCACCCCCACGGACCGGACCTCACCGCCTCCCTATGCGGCACCCGCCCGCGCCCGTGACCTCGATGATCTCCCGCCGACATATCTCTGGACCGCCGAATTTGACCCACTCCGGGATGAAGGAGCAGACTATGCCGTCGCCCTGTCGGAAGCCGGGGTCCAGGTTGAGCACCATGCCTTCCCCCGCAGCGTTCATGGATTCGATGCGATGCTTAGCTCCCCCTTGGCCTTACGAGCACAAGCCGAGCAGGAAGCCGTGCTCCGGGCGGCTCTCTGGCCTGCACGACCAGAACCAGTGGGTTGGGGCGTTCCCCCTACTCGCTCCGATTCTCAGAGCGCGCCTGCAGTACAGAAACCCGCATGAGCACAGAGACTCGCCACGCTTTTCCCGCTCCAATCCTGCGTGATCCGGAGGTGGAGGCGGGATACATGCGGCACTACATCCCGATCCCCGTTCAAGTCGCCGACGCGCTCGATGCGGCCGGTGTCACCCACGTGGAAGGGACACTTGACCCCGGGGCCAGGGCGCATCCGTTTCGACGTGCGCTGCACCGGCAGCCGAGCGGCACACTCCGGCTAAAGTTTGGGGAGGGATGGCTGCGCGACGCAGGAGCCGCCGTCGGTGCCCTAGTACATCTCGAACTCTGGGAAGACCCAGACCCAAACCGGGTGGACATCCCTGGTGAGCTTGCTGCGGCACTCGATCTAGACCCCGTCGCACTCGAAGCTTGGAAGCAACTTGCGCCAAGCCGACAGAAGACCTATGCCTATCACGTCGGCCGTGCCAAGCAGAGCGCGACGCGGAGCCGGCGTGCCCTCAGCGTAGTACGCGAGATCGTCTCGTAGTGCGTTGGGGATCTCTACGGAGCATAGCCTCTCCCACGATCTCCTCCCTACCCAGCTTTGTTAGAACCGGTAGATCACGCCGATCTGCGGGATCAGGAGATCAGTCCGCGACCGGTCCACCGCACTGAAATTGATCGAGCCGTCCGGGTTGAAGTCGTCGTCTTGGAGGTACTCCGCCTCGCCGCCGAGCAAGTAGCGCACACGCAGGTCGAGGAGGAGCGACCCCGCCATAGACTGGGTGAGCCGGATGCCGAGGCCCGCCGAGAAGCCATAGCTGAACGCGAAGTCATCGAAGTTGACCGAATCGAAGACGCCGTCGCCGTCCTGATCCTGGAAGTCTTCGTCCTCGACACGGCTCTCGGTCCAGAAGTAGCTGAAGCCGAGGAGTGCATCCGCATAGGGCGTGACCGGCCCAGGCAGCGGCGGGAGTAGCCGGAGCACGAAATGGCCCTGCGCGATGTTGTTGTCGGTGGTCACGTCCACGCGCACGTTACCGAGCGGGCCAGACCCGAGCGGGACGTTGAAGCGCTCGCGGCCGTAGATCATGAACGTCCCCTCGACGCCGAGGGCGATGGGCGTGAGCGGAAACTGGTAAAGCCCTATCCCCGAGAAGCCGAAGCCGACGTTGTCGGTGGCGTCGCCGAACTCGCCCTGGGGCAGGCCGAGGATCAGCCCACCCCCGAGGATGCCCTGGGCGGACGCGGCGGGGGTAACAAGAACGGACGCTGGGGCGAGCAGCAGGACGGAAAGCAGCAGGAGGAGACGCATGGAAAGCATGGGCGAGCGATGGATACGCTGGTATGGGCGGCTCGAAAGGGCAAAGGGGTTGACGAGATGGGAGCATAGCCGCCGCCAACGCTTCGAAGGTAGCACGCCCGCCGCCACCTCTTTCACGTTCAGCAAGAGATCACAAGCGCGTTCCGCTCGCTCATATTCATGTGTCACGATTAAACAAGAACCGGGTCGATTCGACTAATTTTGCAGCAAGCTTCTGAGACACGATGCGTTCGATCTAGCGATTCTGTCGGATTTCTCAACGCCTCCGACGAAACTTGACGCGTTGGCACGCTCCTTGGGTTCTTGCACGTGGCTTCACCCTAGTCTCACCACGCTCATGCCGCTCCGCATCGCCCTCGTCGACGACGACCCCGACTACGCCCGGCTGCTCGCCCACCGCCTCGGCAGCGTGGCGGGCGTCCAGACCCAGCACTACATCTCCGGCACCGCCGCCGTCGCCGCCCTACGAGAACGGGGCGCTGCCTTCGCCGACCTCGTCTTCCTCGACCTCGTCATGCCCGATCAGAACGGGCTGGAGACGCTGCAGAAGGTGAACGCGCTCGCACCTGACCTTCCTGTGGTGATGGTGTCGGCGCAGTCAGAAGTGCGCACGGCCGTCGAGGCCGTCCGGCTCGGCGCATACGATTACCTCACGAAGGGCCAGGACGACCTCGTCCGCATCACGGGCATCGCGGAACGGATCGCGGAACGCGTAGCCCTCCAGCGCGAAGTCGAGGCGCTCCGGCAGCGCGTCGTCACGCCAACCGGCTTCCCGGAATTGCTCGGCGAGAGCCCCGCGATGTCGCACGTCTACCGGATGGTGCGCAAGGCCACGCGCGGCGACATCAACGTGGCGATCCAGGGCGAAAGCGGCACCGGCAAGGAACTCGTCGCCGAGGCGATCCACCACAACTCCGAGCGGCGCGACGAGCCGTTCGTGATCGTCAACTGCGCCGCGATCCCGCGCGAGCTGATGGAATCCGAGTTCTTCGGCCACGAGAAGGGCTCCTTCACGGGCGCGTTCGAGCGCAAGATCGGCACCTTCGAGCGCGCCGACGGCGGCACGCTGTTCCTCGACGAGATCGGCGAGCTCGACCTCGACCTCCAGGCGAAGCTGCTGCGCGTGCTCCAGAACGGCCGCCTCACCCGCGTCGGCGGCAACGACACCATCGAGGTAGACGTCCGCGTGATCTCGGCGACCAACCGCGACATCCTCGAGATGGTGCGCGAGGGCACGTTCCGCGAGGACCTCTACTACCGCCTCTTCTCGTTCCCCATCCACCTGCCCCCGCTGCGCGACCGCGACCAGGACGCGCTCCTCCTCGCCGGGCACTTCCTCAAGCGGTTCCAGGAGCGCCACGACTCGTTCGACGAGAAGTACCTCAGCTCGACCGTCCAGCGCGCGATCCTGCGCTACGCGTGGCCGGGCAACGTCCGCGAGCTCAAGAACGCCATCGAGCGCGCGGTGCTGGTGTCCGACAACGACGGCATCCAAATCGAGGACCTGATGCTCACGCAGCAGCCGCTCTCCGGCGATACGGAGGTGCTCATGGCGGAGGCCAGCACGCCACGAGGTCAGCTGCTCGCAGCCGAGTCGCCCGACGAGATCGTGCCCATCGAGGAACTGAAGCGGCTCGCCGTGGAGCACGCGCTCCAGGTCTGCGGCGGCAACATCGAAAAGACAGCGCAGAAGCTGGGCGTGACACGCTCGACGATCTATCGGCTGATGAAGAAGTTCGACATCGCGCAGGTGGTGTAAGGCAGGGCTGTCGGCTTTCAGCTGTCGGCTAGCGGACACTGGGGATCGAGGCGGTTAAGCAGGTCGCGGAGGGTGGCGTAGCCGAGGCGCTGCGTGGCCTCTTCCCACGCGACGTATGCGACGGCCTCGATTCCCTCTTTGGCCTCGGGCACGAAGACGGTTTGCGGCGTCTGCATCCAGAACCAGGTGGTCGTCTTGACGCTGTAGCGCTTCTTCTCGGCATAGCCGTGGACCGTTGTGCCCGCCTCGCCGAGTAGGTGCAGCGTCTCGATGCCAACTTCTTCCTGCACCTCACGCACAGCCGTCTCGGCGACGGTCTCGCCCGGGTCTTGCTTGCCCTTCGGCAGGTCCCACGCGCCCCGGCGGTGGATGAGCAACACCTCGACGCGCTCGCCCTTCCCGCGCACCACGAGCCCCCCCGCCGCGACGACCTCGCGAGGCGGGAGATACGGATCGACGTTCAGGACGGCCAGCGACTCTGGCTGAGGCGCATCTATGACCAGCACGCGCGCGTCGTCCCCGTAGCGGCCTTGACCGACATCCTTCGCCTCCTTGAGTTGGTCGAAGAGCGCCGTTTCAGGAGGGAGCCCCTCCGCAACGATGGCCGAGAGCACAGACGATGGGACGCAAGCAAAGCGCAGCATAGATCGGGGATGGAGGCAAGAGTCTGTTCGGCGATGGGGTCCGCGAATATCGGACGGGGGACGCGCGGCGCGCATCCATTCGGCGACGCGTTCGTATCGTGCGCCCTCGGGATTTCTCTGTCGCACTTCTCACGGTTGCTCCCTCATGGAGGACTTCATCGCCAGCACGTATGGCATCCTCACCCTGGTCTGCCTCCTCGCCATCGTAGCGGTTGTCGTAGCGGGCTTCTGGAAGACGTTCGAGAAGGCCGGCTACGAGGGCTGGTTCGCGCTCATCCCCGTGCTGAACCTGTTTGTGCTGATCCAAATCGCGGAGAAGCCGGACTGGTGGATCGCGCTCTACTTCTTTCCCCTCGTCAACCTGTTCGTGGGCGCAGCCGTGGCGATGGCCGTAGCGGAGCGCTTCGGGCGCAGCACGCTCTTCGGCCTCGGCCTCTTCCTCGCGCCCTACGTCTGCTACCCGATCCTCGGCTTCGGCTACGACGAGTACGTGCCCGACATCGATCTGGACGCAGTGTAGGACGAGGCGCGCACTCGCTACAGGGGTGTAGTTTCGACGGCTTCGCTCACCCCGCCGCCTCTCCATGCGTCGCCTTTTCTTTCTCGTGGCGCTGTGCGCCCCGGCGCTCGTTGCCCAACCGCTTCCCCAGGCGACGCTGCCTGACTCGGTCGTGGTGACCGCTACCCGTGCCCCCATGACGGCGCAGCAAACCGGCCGCGTGGTGCAGGTGGTGACGGCGGCGGAGATCGCTGTGCTACCCGTGCGCTCGGTAGACGAGTTGGTGCGCTTCGTGGGCGGCGTGGAGACGCAGACGCGCGGCGGCTTCGGCGCGCAGAGCGACTTCACGCTGCGCGGGGCCACCTTCGGCGGGACGCTGTTGCTCATTGACGGCGTCCGCTTCAACGACCCGATGACGGGGCACTTCCTGAGCGACCTCCCGCTGCCGCTCGCGGAGATCGCGCGCGTGGAGGTGCTGCGCGGCCCGGCGGCGGCGGTCTACGGCCCCGACGCGCTCGGCGGCGTGATCCACCTGCTCACCCACACCGGCCTCGGCGCTCGCATGGATGCACAGGGCGCGTCCGGCACCTTCAGCGACGACGCCACGCGCTTCCTCGAATTCGGCGCCCGCACCGCGACGGAGCGCACCACGTTCAGTATCGCCGTGGACGACGCCCGCACCGACGGCGACGCCGTGCTCGCAGCCGACGGCACCGCGATCGTCGGCTCCGACGGCCCGGTGCGCACCGACCTCGACCGCCGCGCCGCCTCCGCCGCGATGCACCTCGACCTCGGCGAGGCGACCACGCTCTATGCCCGCCTCGGCGGCGACCGCCGCATCTTCGGCGCCTACCAGTTCTACACGCCCTTCGCGAGCGACACCGCGCGGGAGTCAACGAGCACCACCTGGGCACACGTCCGCCTCCGCCGCACCGGCCGCACGAGTTGGACGGCCCACCTCGCTGGACGGCTGCACGGCGACACGTACGCGTTCTTCCCGGGCCTCTCGCCCAACGAGCACGACACGTACCGCGGCATCGCCTCCGTCTACGCGTCCCGCGACCTCGCGCCAACGCTACGTCTCACGGCGGGCGCGAACACCGACCTGCGTGGCATCGACAGCAACAACCAGGGCGACCACCGGGACGGCACGGCGGGCGTCTTCGCGCAGGCGCTCTGGCTCGCGGCCCCGACCGTCACGCTCACCGCCGCCGCGCGCCTCGACTACGACGCGGGCTTCGGGTGGGAGCCGACGCCTTCGCTCAGCGCCGCCTGGACGCCGAGCCAACTCGTGACCGTGCGCGGGGCCGTGGCGCGGGCCGTCCGTGCGCCGAGCTACGTCGAGCGCTATTTCAACACGCTCAGCCCGCGCCCCGACGGCAACCTCGGCAACCCCGACCTCCGCGCCGAGCGCGCCTGGAACGCCGAGGCTGGCATCGACCTCGCGCCGCTCCCCAGCCTGACGCTCCGCGCGACGGGCTTCTGGCGGCGCACCGACGACCTCATCGACTTCGCCAAGCTCACGCC
>JBCCRG010000157.1:0-8004 GCA_039208155.1 Bacteroidota bacterium
ATAAAATTTGCCAAACATATATTCACAATAATCGATTATTTTATAACATGTCCTACTGTGGTGTCTACACAATCTTATAACATAGCATAAATAACGATTCAATATTTGCACAGCGAAAGAATCAAACAGAGCATTATCCATTGTACCATACCCATGACGCATCGCGCCGCAGGAAAGTTGCTCAACACTTAAGCCTAGTACTCATTGACGACTACGCAACATCCAGGCTAGAATCTCAATCTATAAGTTGCGCTCGTGAAACTAGATTTTCTCCAAGCGGTGCACTTCAAAAGTGGCAAAACACCTGCTAGTGGTGATTACTGCGACGTACGGATATAAGTGAGCACAGGATCCTCGCCATCCAGAAAGTCGGCGAAGCGGGGGACGAGCGTGCGGTCGGGTCGGATGGTCGTAGGGTCGCCGTTCATGTAGCCGAAGAACGCCGTCGAGTGCGCGACGACCTGGCCGGAATACGGCAGCCGAAACACCTTGACCTCGCCGAAGTGGTTCGGCGCGCCGCCGGTGGGCGTCCCCACGAACTCAGCGCCCGTCATCAGCCGGAAGTCCATCGCGTTGATGACCGCCGAGGAGAACGTCTGCTCCGAGAGCGCCACTACGACCCGTCGCGGGCGCACGTCCTCCGGCAGCGCCGCGATCCGCTGCGCCAGCCGCGTCCCCTGCGGCGAACTCCCCCCACTGTTGGCCCGCAGATCCACGACGAGCGTCTCGACGGCACCCGTGCTGAGCCGCTCCACGACGCGGTCCGCGAACGCCTCGAACGACGGGTAGGCGTCGGCCTCGTCTGCGTCGCCGAAGCGCAACTCCAGTTCGCGGCCCCAGCAGGAGCTGTACTGGACTACGTAGATCCCGTCGTCGAACGCGAGGTCGCGGAACGCCAGCGCGGGGTCTTCCTCGCCGTGGTTGATCCATGTCGGGTGCGCGATGACCTCGGAGAGGTAGACGAGCCGCGCCACCTCGGCCTGCCCCGGAATTGGCTCGATGGTCACCGCCTGCGCCTGCCCGTCTGGATCGATGAGATCGAGCGTGACGCCGTCGTCCACGTCGGCACCGAGGTAGCGGTGGAGTTCGGCGTACCGCAGGAAGACGGGGAACCGCTTCAGGGCAAACTGCGGGCGCCCTGCCGCCACGAATCGGGCAATCTCGGGCTGCAGCGCCTCGACGGTGGTGCCTTCGATCGCGACCAGACGGGAGCCGAGGAGCGCCTGGTGCTCGGGGTACGCGCCCGTGACGAAGACGCCTTCCTCGAACACCGCGAACTCGAACGGGAGCAGGTTCTCGAAGTCAAACGCGTCGAGGAAGGTCGCGTTGGTGTGCGGATCGCCGAGCAGCGCGACGGCCGCGCGCAGCCGCACCGAGATGTCCATGTCGGACAGCACGGCGATGCTATCGCGCACGGCGTCGAGGGCTTCCTCGAACGTCTCGCGTGGGGTTACGGCGTAGAGATCGGGGTGCCGTTCTTCCAGTGTCTCCTGTAGGACGCGAAGGTCGTTGAGGTGGCCCGCGATCCGGACGGAGTCAGGATCTGTGCTGGTCGGCTGCCCAGCAGCGTCGCGTTCCAGAGGCCGTGCGTGGAGTGGCATGAAGAGCGAGAGCGTCAGGAGCGCAAGGAGCAGGCGGATCGACATGAGGGGAGCACAGACAGGCTTCGGGAAGCAGCGATGGGGCGATCGAAGATCGAGACGGTGATGCTTTGTCGCTAGCCGAAAACGTGTCACCTCACCCAGTGCCCAGTCAGTCTCATTCTGGCAGGCGTTGCGCTTCGTTCGTCTACCACCCCTGTCCCCTCCTGTCCAGGAGGGGAACTCCCAACTCAGCATCGCAACACGAATGCACTGCTGCATTCAACGTATCCGAGCGCTCAGGACGCCAGGGCAAGCGCGTCGTCGGGTTGACGCAGGTGTTCGCAAAGGAACTCCGCGAGAACGCGCGCGGCGTCAGAGTCCGACTTCGTGCTCTGGTAGAGGCCGATCTGTGCGGCCCCGATCTCGGGGAAGCCTTCCGCCTCGCCGAGGATGCGAAACTCGGGCAGCACGGCACTCTTCGGGAGCCAGCCGACGCCGAGCCCCGCACGCACGGCCGACTGCACGGCGGCCAGGCTTCCGCTGCTGAACACGACCTGCCACGGCCGTCCGAGCGCTTCCAGGCTCCGCAGCGAGTCGTCGCGCAGGGAACAGCCCGTCGTGAGCGGCTCTGTGACGATAGACACCGGGTCCGAGCCCACCCCTTCGAAGAGCGGGCTGCAGGCCCAGACGTAAGGCTCGACCCACAGCGCCTCGATGTCGCCGCTGGCGTAGCTCGCATTGGCGACGGCCAGGCACAGTTCGCCCGTCTCGATGCGGCGGGCGAGGTCGGCGCTCGTGGAGACGACGAGTTCGAGGTGGATCTTCGTGCAGAGCGCGCCGAACTTCGTGAGCAGGTCCACGAGCGGGCCGAGCGCGACCTCCTCGAAGATGCCGATGCGCACGTTGCCCTCGGCCTCGACGGCGGCGAATTTGCGGACGGCCTGCTCGTTGAGGTCGAGGATGCGCCGGGCGTAGTCGTGCAGGAGCGCGCCCGCCTCGGTGAGCGTCGTTTGGCGGCCGCGCCGGGTGAGCAGGGGCGTACCGAGTTGCTCTTCGAGCCGCTTCATCTGCATGCTCACGGCGGGCTGCGTCCGATGCAGCAGCGCGGCGGCCTTGGTGAAGCTCCCGCTGTCGGCGATGGTAACGAAGGTGCGGAGGTGCTCCGTAGGAAGATCGAGTGCCATAAGGATCGATGATGCGTGCGATAAGAACAATCAATGGACCTTATCGCAGGACGTAGCATGCCACCCTTCGGTTTCACTTCGTCGCGCCTCTTCACTCCACACGTCCGAGGATCGCCATGCCGACTGCCCCGATTACTGCTGACCGCCCACATCCGGTCTACCGCACTGTCGCGGCTTTCGCAGCGGTCTATCTCATCTGGGGCTCGACCTACCTCGCGATCCACGTCGCCATCGACACGATCCCGCCGCTCCTGATGATCGGCTCGCGCTTCGCCGTGGCGGGGCTGGTGCTGCTCGCGTGGCTGCGGCTGCGGGGCGAGGCGCTGCCAACTGCGCGGCAGTGGTGGGCGGCGGCGGGCATCGGCTGCCTGCTCCTCGGCGTCGGCACGGGCAGCGTGGCGTGGGCGGAGCAGTACGTCACCACCGGCATGGCTGCACTCCTCGTCACGACCGTCCCACTCTTCATGGTCGCGCTCGACTGGCTCTGGAAGCGGTCCGTCCGCCCGACGTGGCGCACCGTACTCGGCCTCGTGCTCGGCGGCATCGGCATCGTGCTGCTCGTCGATCCGAGCACGCTCTCGGATGCCAACCATCCGCTCGTCCCGATGCTCGTCATCCTGATGGGCGCGTTCTCGTGGTCGGTCGGGTCCATTCATGCGCGCACGGCGGACTTGCCGACCAACGTGTTCATGTCCACAGCGCTGCAGATGACGGGCGGCGGCCTCGGCCTCGTGCTCGTCGGGCTGCTGTTCGGCGAAGGGCACACGCTCGATCTCGCGGCGATCACGCAAGCGTCGTTCCTGGGCTGGGCCTACCTCGTCGTGTTTGGCTCGTTCATCGGCTTCGGGGCCTACGTCTGGCTGCTGCAGAACGCGGCCCCGGCGAAGGTCGCGACCTACGCCTACGTCAACCCGATCGTAGCCGTCGTCCTGGGCTGGGCGCTGCTCGGCGAGCCCGTCAGCGGGCTAATGCTGGTCGCCATCGTCGTGCTCGTGTTGGCGGTGGTGCTCATCACGCTGCCGGGTGCGACTACGCGCCGAGCATCACGAAACGTGCGTGCTGCGGACGACACGCCATCGCCCAGCCCTACTCACACGGGCCCGGACGAACCGCCCGTGCGCTACGAGCCATCGCCCTCGCTTCGCCGTGCTCTGCCTGCGAAGCGTGCCGCCTGAGCTCTTCGGAGCGCGCCGACCTCGCCACGGTGACAGGACGCCGGTCTGTTCTCCTGCCACACCCAAGCGGCCGGGAATGCGAGGTCACAGAATCAGGAACTCAAGCAGGAGCGGCAGCGCGTAGAAGAGGCCCACGATGTAGGCAATGGCGTAGAGTCGGTTCTTAAACGCCAACTCGCCCACGAACTCGGCCATGCGGATCGGGACCTCGCGGAGGAACGGGATCGGGTAGATGAGCACGATGCCGAAGATGTTGAACAGCAGGTGCGCGAGCGCGATGGTCAGCCCGGCAGCTGCTGCTGGCTCGCCGCTCGACACGGCCACGAGTGCGGCCAGCATCGCCGTGCCCGTCGTGCCGATGTTGGCCCCGAGCGTGTAGGGGAAGATCTGCCGGACGGTGAGGATGCCCGCGCCCACGAGCGGGATCACGATGGAGGTCGACACCGACGAGCTCTGCACCATGAACGTGATCACGACGCCGCAGAGCATCGCCACGAGGGGCGCACCGAAGATGTACTTGTGCAGCAGCCCTTCCGAGCGGCCCAGCACGAGCGCCTTGAGGATCTTGACGAGGAAGCGCAGCGAGAGAAACAGCCCCGCCAGCCCAACGAGCGCCATCAGCCACGGGATCTCGCCCAGGCCACTCGCGATCAACTCCGCCACGAGTTCGAACGGCGTGTCGCCCGGCTCGCCCGATTCCACGCCGGGCAGCGCCTCGGTAAGCGCCTTCGCTGGCGTCGAGATGACATCGAAGAGGACCTCCAGCGGGAGGAGGATCAAGACCGCCATCCAGTTGAAGAAGTCGTGGACGGTCGCCCCCGCCATCGCACGCTTGAACTCGTCGGGCCGCGTGATGTGGCCCATCGAGACGATAGTGTTGGTGACGGTCGTGCCGATGTTCGCGCCCATGATGACGGGCACGGCGTTCTCGATGGAGAGCGTCCCGGCGGCGACGAGCGTGACCACGAGCGAGGTCGTCGTCGACGAACTCTGTACGAGCGACGTGACGAGGATGCCCGTGATGAGCGCCAGGATGGGCGTGTTGGTCGCCTTCTCTAGCATCCCCCGCAGGTCGAACGTCCCGCCGAGCGACTTGATGCCGTCGCCCATCACCTCCAGGCTGACGACGAAGAGGAACAGAACCCCGGCGAGGGCGAGCAGGTTGAGCCACGTCGAGGCCCCGCCGCCGTTGCCGGGAGCAGGCGCCTGGGAGACCGGCGGGGTGGTGGATTCCATCGAGTTGGTCGTTGGTCCTTGGTGTGTGGTCCTTGGCGGAGACAGGCTGGCCGTAGTGTAGCAGAGGATAGAGTTCGTGGCTATGCGCAGCGCGGGTCCCTATTCACCAGCGCCGAGCTTCGGTCACCGCCCCGACTAACAGCCAAAGACCCATGACCAACAGCCTCTCTTACTCGTCGTCGCCCTCGGGGCCTTCGCGGAGGCGGTCGAAGGGGCGCGCGACGGCGGAGGCGATAGCCGAGAGGTGCGCGGCGATGCGGAAGTGGAGCCGCGCGCTCATCGCGAGCACGAGCGCCTGCGGCACGGTGACGCCGTCGCTCTGGGCGAGGGTAGCGATAAACGCCTCAACGCGGGCCCGGATCTCGGCGGCCGTCTGCATCGCCGCCTCGGCCTGCGCGGTGTCGCCCTCGGCGAAGGCGGTGCGGACGGGCGCGAAGAGGCCCTGCACGTCGGCGCTGAGCGCGCGCAGCGTGTCGGCGTGCGGGCCCGTGAGCGCACCGTCGGCGAGGTCGGCCATCTTGGCAAGCGACTTCGCCAGGTCGCCGATGCGCTCAGCGTCCTGCACCACCGATACAAGGGCGAGGCTGAGCGGGACTTCGGTTTCACCGCTGAGTGCGAGGTGGCTCAGCACCGCCCGGCGCACCTGCCGCTCCCGCTCGTTGACAGCCGCGTCGGCCATATCAAGGTCGTCGGCGAGCGAGGTGCCGTCGAGCACGTGCGCAGTGGCGGCAGCGACCATCTGTTCGGTCGCTGCCAGCATAGCGTCCATGTGGTCCAGGCTCTGCGCCACGAGCGTAGGCTGGCGCTTGGCGAAGAGGTCGAAAAAGCTCATGCGGTCGAACGGCGGGCGAGGCGATGGGGGACGGAAAAGTACACGACGCAACCGTGAACCTGCGGTTACGGCAGTATTACGCCCGCCGCCGCTCCGCGAATTCCCCTCGGCTTGACAGGGTCTCACGACCCGCACGACCCACGCCGCGTAGGCCCTCCTCACCTCGCTCCTGCCCCTGTGTCCGACCGCTCCTGGCGCACCGACGCCCTGCTCCTCTTCGTCGTCCTCGTCTGGGGCCTCAACTTCGCGGTCATCAAAGTCGCGCTGGCGGCGCTGCATCCGTTCACGGTCAACATCGTGCGGTTCCTCATCGCGGCGCTCACGCTAGGCGCGATGCTCGCGTGGGAGTGCGCCCGGCAGGACGGCTCCTTCGGCGCGCGCTTCACGGCACCGCTCCGCGAGCACCTCGGCGGCGTGCTGCTGCTCGGTTTCTCGGGCAACATCCTCTACCAGACCTGCTTCATCTTCGGCGTGGACCTGACCGCCGCGGGCAGCGCCGCGCTCATCATGGCCTCGGTCCCGATCTGGACGGCGCTGATGGCCCGAGTGGGCGGGCAGGAACGGCTCAACGGCCTCGCCTGGGCCGGCCTCCTGCTCAGCCTCGTCGGCACCGTGGTGGTGATCCTGGCTGGCGGACGGACGCTTGATCTGGGTGTGGATCGCCTGCTCGGCAACCTGCTCATGCTCGGCGCGGCGGTGTTCTGGGCGCTCTACACGGTCCTCTCGAAGCCCGTCATGACGCGTGGGGCCTCGCCGACGGGGCTCGCGTTCTACGGGATCGTCGTAGCGCTGCCGGGGATGTATGCGTTCCACCACGTTGGCGCGGACCCGGTGGTGTGGACAGGGCTCTCGGGCGCGGTGTGGGCGAGCCTGGCGTTTTCGGGCGCGCTCTCGATCGGCGTGGCGTACGGGCTCTGGAACGTGGCCGTACGGCAGGTCGGTGCGCCCTATGCGGCGGCGTATGGCAACCTCGTCCCGTTCGTCGCCATCGGGTCGGGCGCGTGGCTGCTGGACGAGGCGGTGACGGCCTACCAGCTGCTCGGCGGCATTCTCATCATCGGCGGCCTGCTCGTACTGCGACGGGCGCGGCTCTACCGGCAGCGTGAGGCCGTCTCGGCGTAGGGCTACACCACGTCATAGGCCAGCGTCCAGTAGTCAGCCTTCTCGTCGGGGTGCAGGGCGAGGATCGAGGCGCGGGTGAGCAGCACGAGCGTCTGCGCGGCGGACGACAGCGAGACGCCCGCGAGCTTGGCGAACTGCGCGACCGTGATCCGCTCGTAGCGGTCGAGGTACTGCATCAGTTTCTGCTCCTTGTCGCCGAACTCGAAGCGCGTGTTGGTCGGGTTCTGCTCCGCCTTCATCACGCGGATAACCTCGCGGCTGGCCTCAATGGACTGCTCGTCGACGCGCACGTAGGCGGTCTTCGTAGCGCGGCCCTCGGCATCGGTCGCGACGAGGTAGTGCGGCTTCGCGGCGCTCTCGGGGACGTCTACCACGAGCACCTCGCGGCGGCGCGAGACGGGCACGGCGGTCACGTCGAGCGGCACGAGCGGGCGCGTGTGCGCGGCGATGGCCTGGCGGAGCGCGAACGCCTCCTCGTGCGCGTCGCGGACGCCCTTGATGGTGCCGTCGTCGTCTACGCCGAGGAGCAGCTTGCCGCCCTGCGTGTTGGCAAGCGCGATCACTTCTTTGGCGATCCGCTCGGGGCGCGGGACGCGGCGCTTGAACTCGATGGTCAGGCCCTCGCCGAGCGCGACCAGGCGCTGCAGGTCTCGGAGGTCGATGGAGAGGTCCATGTCATGCGCCGAGCGGAGGGTGAGTAGAGCCGCCGGTCGGTGGGAGCCGGCGTCGGGGTAAGCTACGATGGTCTACGCCGCGTTGCAGCCATGGGGATTCGGTGCGGCGGTGCGGCGGTGCGGCGGTGCGGCGGTGCGGCGGTGCGGCGGTGCGGCGGTGCGGCGGTGCGGCGGTGCGGCGGTGCGGCGGTGCGGCGG
>JBCCRG010000158.1:0-8002 GCA_039208155.1 Bacteroidota bacterium
CGCCGCTGCTGCCGGGTTGGTCGCTCTCGCTCGCCCGGCTCTTCGCGCGCTAGACGTCCTCCGGCGGCCAGCAACCGAGGTGCCGTCGCAGCGTGATGACCTGGCCGAGATGGTGCGCGTTGTGGTCGGCCACGAGCAGCAGCTCGCGCAGGACGGTGTAGCCCGGCGTGTGCTCGAACGGTGTGAACAGGTCCACGTTCGCGTCCTCGGCGAGCGCCACGCAGGCGTCGAGGTCGGCGAGGAACGCGTCGAGCGAGGCCTGCCACATCTCAGGAGTGCCGGGCTCGTCGGGCCAGTAGGCGTCGGGCCACGCACGCTCGGTGTAGGTCGGGCCGCCGCGTACGCGGGTGAAGTCGAGGATGTCGGCTTGCGCGATGCGGAGGTGCTCCAGCAGGTCCCACAGCGAGTGCGGCCCGCCGTCGATTCGCTCGTTGATGCAAGCGGGGGGGATACCTGCGAGTGCATCAGCGGTAGCCACGTGTGCGTGTCCGCCACGCAGCAGCGCGACGAGTTCGGCGCGGAGGCGTTCGTCGGGCGTCGTCGGGGCTGTCGAAGGGCGAGGCATTGGCGGAGGAGCAGACGGCACGGGCACGGTCTGCAAAACCTACGCGCGCAGGCATATGTGCGTCAGCTTTATGCCATCCAGCGGGGCGTGAGGACCATCAGCACGAACGCGCTCACGGCGAGCGCCACGAAGCCCGCCGCCACGAGGTCGTCGTACTGCAGCCAGCCGAGGCGCAGCAGAATCCACCACCAGTCGTGTGCCGTCTCGCTGAGCCCGCCGATGAGCGGCAGCGCGCGCTCCTGCGCGTCGGCGGCGTAGACCGAGACGCTGACGGCGTTCTGCCCAAACCACAGCAGCGACGCCTGCGTGCCGATCCGGTTGTCGTAGCGAAACGCGGACCACACGAACACCGCCGGGAGCAATAGCTGCATCAGCGAGCCGCCGAGCGCCGTCACGAGATCACCGAAGAAGCCGAAGAACCAGTGCCCGGCCTCGTGAACGATCAGGTTGAAGTCGTCCACGATGCGGAGGTAGGAGCCCCAGGTGGCGAGGACGTAGACCGCGGCGAGCGCGAAGGCGACCGTCGGCCCCCAGACGCGGAGACGGTCGGCGTTCACGGGCGAACGGAGGGCGTGCAGCATCGGGAGAACGTGCGCGAGCGTGCGGCGTGCGAAGACGCGAAGTGGAACGATTTTCCCTCGACCCGCAAAGCCCGCGCCGCGCTTCGCGTCCGATCTTCCCGCGCGCTTCCCCGATCCCCACGAGCGCCGCGAATCCCGGCCCGACGCGCCGCGTTAGAGCCGACTCCGTTTCTCACCTCGTTTCCGACGATGCCCGGTACCTACTCCGTCACCGCCAAGCCGAATGAGCGCAAGCTCGGCTTCTGGGAAAAGCTCTACCTCCCTGAGATCCTGAAGGGCCTCCGCTACTCCGGCCGCAAGATGCGCGCGCCGTCGTACACCTTCAACTACCCCGAGGAGCAGTTCTACCCGCCGGACTCCTACCGCGGCCGTCCGGTGCTCGTGGAGGAAAACGGTCGTCCGCGCTGCGTTTCGTGCGGCCTGTGCGCGCGCTCGTGCCCGCCGCTGGCCATCTCGATGCAGGCGTACGAGGTCTTCGACGACATCAAGGAGCGCGAGCCGGAGCGCTTCGAGATCAACATGCTGCGGTGCATCTACTGCGGCTACTGCGAGGAGGTCTGCCCCGAGGAGGCCATCGTGATGTCGAAGGAGTTCGACCTCACCTTCCAGGACCGCGACGAGGCCGTCTTCGACCTGACGCGCCTCCTCCAGCCGAAGGAGGTCCTCCAGGACCGCCTCGGCTTCCTGGAGCGCAAGCGCAACCAGCAGCAGTTCGGCCAGCAGTGGGACTTCAAGCGCTCGAACAACGTCCACACCCTCCGCAACCGCCTCGACTACGTGAAGGAGATGGTGGAAGAAGAGGCACAGGACGAGGCGCTGGTCTAGAGCCTGCCCCCCAGACTCGTTTTCTTCTGGCTAATCGTTTTGCCGTGCTGCCGTTGCTCTGTTCTGCCGAAGAGCACACGGCCGAACGGCTCCACAGCACAACGGCTCAACGTCCCCCATGTCCGTCAACCTCGACGCCTACGCGACCCCCGCCGACGCGCCTGCGACACGGGCGGCCCGCCGCGAGGCCCTGCTCGCGCAGCTCGGCTGGCTGACCGTGGAGGCCGAGGCCCTCGGACCGCTCTTGAGGGGACGCCCCGCGTCCATTCTCACGGGCCGCCCCGGCCCGGACGCGCTGTCGATCCACGAGACGTTCGGACTCCTCGCGGCATTGGACCGGGAGGTGCATACGCCACAGGTGGCACGCATGCTGAGCGAGAACGCCCCGACGCTCTCGCGTCCCCAGGAGGCTGCGCTCGTAGAGGGCAACGCGTGGAACGACACTCCGCTGGAGACGCTGCTGGCGTCGATGCGCGACGCACGCGAGGCCCTGATCGCGCCGCTGGCTGAGGCCCCCGTCGAGGTCTGGGGGCGCACGGCACTGCTGCCTGCTGCACCCAGCGCCCCAGCCGGCTCGGACGACGGGACACCCGAGACGATCACGCTCGCGACCTACGCGCTGCGCATCTGCCAGCACGACGCGGACCGGCTGCGCGACCTCGCCTACCGCCTCCACGAGAGCAAGCTCACCAACCGCGCCGAAGACCTGCCCAAGTGACTGCGCCGGAGAGCTAGCTGGGGTGAACGAGGCTGCGTCCCCGCGCTGAGGTCTGTCTGCGACCCGCCTCCCACTGCACCTCGAACGGCCTGGGACGGCTTTCGCGCGCCGTCTCTGCTCGGGCCTGCCCCGTGTGGACCATAGGCATACCTGTCTGAATGAGTTCCAGAACATCGAGGGCCTGGCGACGACGGCGGCCTCGCCCACCTGGCAGTTCTTGGACGGCGTGTCCTCGTCAGGCATGTAGGTAGCGTGCGTCCGTTGCGCCTCCGGGATAGCCGCGGCAGTCCTCCGCGACGGTATCCCCGTCTCGCTTGTCTCACAGCGAGCGCACGCGATCCCCACGGGCCCTTTCCTGATTTTTAATGGCATCTGCGTGGGCTCCACGTTGATCTTTGAGGCCGTCGCTGGTCACTCTACCGAGCCTTCCCCCAGGGAGACCACGACGCAGGTGGAGCGCGGAAGCGTCCAGTCCCGACAAAACCGGGGTGGGCGGCCAAGCCTCCTCCTCCGCACGCGACGCCCCAAGTGACTGCGGGGGCGGCGTCCGGGCGCGCACCCCACGCCCGAACGTCGATGCTTCCCCGTCGAACACGGTGGCTCGCCTTAGCGCATCGCGTGCGCGGGGGCTACTCCGACCTCAACACCAAGCAACTTTCCCCACAGGCACAACCCTATGGACTCCACCCTCATCACGTATCTGATCCCCCTCGCGGGCGTGGTCGCGTTGATCTACGCGTTCATCCGCACGCAGTGGGTCAACAAGCAGGACGTCGGCACGCCCGTCATGGCGGAGATCGCCGGCAACATCGCCGACGGCGCCCGGGCGTTCCTGCGCCGCGAGTACCGCGTGCTGGCCATCTTCGTGGCCGCCGTCGCTGCGCTGCTCGCCTTCGCCAACATGAGCCAGACCAACTCGTCCTGGCTCATCGCGGTGTCGTTCCTCGTCGGCGCGTTCTGCTCCGGCCTCGCGGGCTTCATCGGCATGAACGTCGCCACGAAGGCGAACGTCCGCACCACCAACGCGGCCCGCACGGGCCTCGGCCCGGCGCTCAACGTCGCCTTCTCGGGCGGCCTCGTCATGGGCCTCTCGGTCGTCGGCCTCGGCGTGCTCGGCCTGAGCGTGCTCTTCCTCGTCTACAGCCGCATGTTCATCGAAGGCGCGGTCGACGCGCCGGAGATTGCAACCGTCATCAACGTGCTTGCGGGCTTCTCGCTAGGCGCGTCCTCCATCGCCCTCTTCGCGCGTGTGGGCGGCGGCATCTACACGAAGGCCGCCGACGTGGGCGCTGACCTCGCGGGCAAGGTCTACGAGGGCATCCCCGAGGACGACCCCCGCAACCCGGCTACCATCGCCGACAACGTGGGCGACAACGTGGGCGATGTGGCTGGCATGGGTGCCGACCTCTTCGAGTCCTACGTCGGCTCGATCATCGGCGCGATGGTGCTCGGCGCAGCGTTCCTCCCGGCCTTCCTCGAAGTCGACGCGTTCGGCGGCCTCTCGGGCGTCATGCTCCCGCTGGTGCTGGCGGCGGTCGGCATCCTCGTCTCGGTCGCGGGCTCCTTCTTCGTCAAGGTGAAGGAAGGCGGCGACCCGCAGAAGGCGCTCAACATCGGCGAGTTCGGCGCGGTCGGCATCATGATCGGACTTGCGTGGCTCATCGTCACATCGATGCTGCCGGAGTCCTGGACGGCCACCACGCCCATCGTGGGTGAGTTCGCGTACTCGTCCTTCGGCGTGTTCATGGCGGTCGTGATCGGCCTCATCGCGGGCACGGCCATCGGCCTCATCACCGAGCACTACACGGCGCTGGGCAAGGGCCCGGTCCAAGGCATCGCCGAGCAGAGCGTGACCGGCTCCGCAACCAACATCATCGCGGGCCTTGGCGTCGGCATGTACTCGACCGGCTTCCCGGCGCTCGTCCTCGCGGGGGCCATCGTCGGCGCGTATTTCTTCGCGGGCCTCTATGGCATCGCGATTGCCGCCGTGGGCATGCTCTCGGTGACGGGCATCCAGCTCGCCGTCGACGCCTACGGTCCGATCTCGGACAACGCGGGCGGTATCGCCGAGATGGCGGAGCTCCCGCCGGAAGTCCGCGAGCGCACCGACAAGCTCGATGCCGTCGGCAACACGACCGCCGCCATCGGTAAGGGCTTCGCGATTGGCTCGGCCGCCCTCACGGCGCTCGGCCTCTTCGCCGCCTACATGACGCAGGCGGGCGTGGAGAACCTCGATGTCGCCAACCCGACGATCCTCGCCGGTGTCCTCATCGGCGCGATGCTCCCCTACGTGTTCTCGGCGATGGCGATGGCCGCCGTCGGTCGCGCTGCGGGCGAGATGATCGTGGAGGTGGGCCGCCAGTTCCGCGAGATCCCTGGGCTGCGCGAGGGCACGGCCAAGGCCGAGTACGCCAAGTGCGTCGACATCTCGACGAAGGCCGCTATCCGCGAGATGGTCGCGCCGGGCCTCCTTGCCGTGACCGTCCCGGTCGTCGTCGGCTTCATCAGCCCGTCGATGCTCGGTGGCCTCCTCGTGGGCGTGACCGTGTCGGGCGTGCTCTTCGCCATCTTCCAGTCCAACGCCGGTGGCGCCTGGGACAACGCGAAGAAGTCGTTCGAGGCGGGCATCGTCGTGGACGGCAAGAGCTACAAGAAGGGCACCGACGCGCACAAAGCCGCCGTCGTGGGCGACACCGTGGGCGACCCGCTCAAGGACACCTCGGGGCCGAGCCTCAACATCCTCCTGAAGCTCATCGCCGTCGTGGCGCTTGTGATCGCGCCGCTCATCAGCGACGCCGACGCGACCGTCGCCGACACCGACGAGGTGACGGTCGTGGAGATGCCGAGCGTGCCTGCGTTCAACCTCGTCCAGGAGGGCGGCGCGCTCGTCCTCTCGGGCGCGGTCGCCTCGCAGGAGGTGGCTGATGCTCTGGTTCAGCGGGCGCGACGCACGTTCCCGAACCTCGACATCGTCAACAACATGGAGATCGGCGAGGTCAGCGCCGTCGAGGGCTTCCAGGCAAAGCTCTTCGAGATCTTTCCGTTCCTCGGCCGCTTCCGCAGCAACGCCGGGATGGACGTGGACGGCACCAGCGTGACGCTCAACGGCGTGGTCTTCTCCGACGAAGAGAAGGCCGCCATCGACGCGGACGCCGAGGCGCTGCTCACGGCCCCGTTCTCCTACACGTCGGGCATCACCGTCGAGGCCCCGAGTGAGAACGTCCTCGCTGCGATGAGCGCGATCAGCGAGACGCTCTCCGAGCAGACCGTTGAGTTCGCGACCGGCACGGCGCAGCTCACCGAGGCGTCGCGGGCTACGCTGAACGCCATCGCTGCCAACCTGGCGGAGTACCCCGAGCTTTCGATCACGGTCGAGGGCCACACGGACAACACGGGCAGCCGCGACGCCAACGACACGCTCAGCCAGCAGCGCGCGCAGGCCGTCGCGGGCTACCTCGCCGAGCAGGGCGTGGACGCCAGCCGCATCGCTGCCGTCGGCTACGGCGACGCCCGTCCGGTCGAGACCAACGCAACGGACGAGGGCAAGGCGGCCAACCGCCGCGTCGCCTTCCGCGTGGGCTAAGCGACGCCTTCACTGGGCTGCCGATCCAGGCTTCAGCGCCCGGTCCTACCACACGGTGAGGCCGGGCGTTTTTCGTGGAGGCGGGCCGCGGACGTGTCCGCAACCACTCGTCCTGCGGGATCGACCGTCGGTCGTGGATCGTTGTGTTCCGGCGCCGAAGGCCCGTTCTTGTAGCGTGTCCCCGATCCCCTCGCCCCATGTCTGACGCGACCCGTACCTACCTCGCTGCCCGGCTCCGGCTGCTGCCGTGGATGCTCGGCGTCGGCGTCGCGTCCGGCCTCGCCGTGAAGGCGCTCGTCGACCTTGAGGGGCTGCGGCTGTGGTGGGAAGGCGACCGGCTACACGGCCTCGAGGTCTCCAGCGTGATCCATTCGATTGTCTCGGGGATGGTCTACACGACGGCGATGTGGAGCGTCCTGCTCGAAACCAAGCGATTCCTGCTGGCGCGCTACCCGATCTCAACCTGGCGAGACGGGGCCCTGCACGTGGTCGCCATTGCCACTGCAGCCACGGCCACGTTCGTGCTGATTGGCATTCTCGACCCGGTGGTGTGTGCCATCTTCGGCCTGGAGGACGACGGCGATGGACCGCCCCTGGCCGTGATCGCGGGCGTGGCCTTCTCGATGACGCTGGTGCTCTCGACGTTGATGTACCTCGTCGAGTTCTACCGCCGCCTCCGCGACGCGGAGCACGCGCGGCTCCAGGCGGAGCTCTCGGCGCTGCGGGCGCAGATCAACCCGCACTTCCTCTTCAACACGCTCAACAGCATCGCGGCGCTCGTCCGCGTGGCCCCGTCCGAGGCCGAGGGCGTCACGGAGCGCCTCGCCGACCTCTTCCGCTACACGCTCCGCGCCTCGAAGCACCCCACCGTCACCCTGCGCGACGAACTCGATGCGACGCAGCTCTACATCGACATCGAGCAGGTGCGCTTCCAGGACCGGCTGCTCGTCCACGTGAAGGTAGACCCGGCGGTCGAGCGTGCGCAGGTGCCGAGCCTGCTCGTGCAGCCGCTCGTGGAGAACGCGGTCAAGCACGGCGTCGCTCGGACCGACGGGCCCTGCGTGGTCCGCGTCCGCGCGCACATCGCCGAGCACGTCACCCCGGGACGCGCGCCGGGGCCTACCGTTGAGCTGCAGGTGTTTGACACCGGACCCGGCTTCGACTCGCGCGACGTGGACACGGTGCTGCAGCGGGGATCCGGGCTGGCCAACGTCCGCGACCGGCTCCGGCTGCTCTACGGTGACGCCGCCTCGCTGCACCTCATGGCCGACGGCGTGGTGCTGCGCTTCCCCTTCCGCGCGATGGAGATCGAGCGCACCGGCCTCATGGGCGATGGCCTACCCGGCGACGGTCTGCCCGGCAATGGCCTCCTGGGCGATGGGCTCGCAACCGACGAACTGCCCCACGAGGTAACCGTCGTCCCGTCTCAGACGGCTGCGCCCGACGGACGCTGAGCGGCACCGTCGCGCTCCTCAAGCCAGCCGACACGCGTGAGCACGCAGCTCCGAAGGTGGTCCTGCGCCTATTTCTCACTTCATCCTTCTGCTTTCCCCGATGCTGCGCGCGGTCCTGGTTGACGACGAGCCGCTGGCGCGGACGCGGATGCGGATGCTGCTCGCCGAGGCGGAGCAGGCGGTCGAGGTGATCGGCGAGGCCGGGTCGGGCCGCGAGGCGGTGCCGCTCATCCACGAGGCCAAGCCCGACGTGCTCTTCCTCGACATCCAGATGCC